>JBGSRO010000001.1:0-25521 GCA_041737535.1 Pirellulales bacterium
CGCCGCCGCCGCCTCCGCCGACGAATACGGCGCCTGTATTTACGGGGGGTGCATCTTTTACGGGTGATGAGGACACTGTTATCGCGGTGACGGCAATAGCGACCGATGCGAATAGTGATCCGTTGACGTTTACGGCGTCCACCCCTGCTAATGGTACGGTGACTGGCGGCGTCGGCGGGCAATTCACTTACACGCCCAATGTCGATTTCAACGGCACGGACTCTTTCGCTGTTACGGTTTCTGACGGCAGGGGCGGCCAAGCCACTCAGACTGTGACTGTCACAGTGGTTTCCAATCCAAACGAAGTTCGCTCGATCGATGTGGGCACTCTCACCACTCCAATTGTTTTCGATGCCGCTGGTACGGGTTTTACTGCAGGGGACAACTTTAGGTTCACCGACAATTCTGCGGTCGCAACAGATGTTGAGATCGTCAACCTTCGCCTAGGAGACTCGATCGAGGTATCTGGTGCGTCGAGTGATTACAATTTTACGGCAATTGGTGATGATCTCGAGATAAGTTTCAACAATGCAAGCGCCGGTGTTACCAATGTAATCCTTCTCAGAAATGTCGGGGCCAGCAGTGGATTTATCGCAGACGAAAGAACCGCCGAAAATGTCGTTGGCTTCGATTTCTTTACTGCGCTGACCGGATCTGCAGGTCAGACCGGCGACGGTGTTGCTGTCGCTAACGGTAATCTTGACGATGACGATGACGGAAATCCGTTTACAGTTGCCTTCACCGATGCGGCGGGTGCGAACGTTGCTTTTACTGAAGATGCGAACGTCGCAAATCTTGTCGCGATCAACAACTTTACTGCTGGTGACACGATTACTGTGTCGAATGCCGCCCTTTCTGCTTACAGCTTTACGTCAGTCGGTGATGACGTCGTGATTTCCTTTACTAACGGCGGGACGTCTAATGAAATTGTGCTGGTGGGCTTGGCCGACAATGCAACCGGTGTGATCGATGACGTTACGGACGTTGAAACACTGCTTGGTACAGGTGGTCAAGGGTTCTTTATCCTAGGTGGTGGTACTAGTGTCGGGATGGATCCGACTACTGTTGTAGTCTCGATTGACCGCGGGGTGATCGGTGCCCCTGATACTTTGGATGCAACGACGGGTGCGATCAGGTTCACCGATAATGTCAACTTGACAACTGAGGTGATCATTCAGGGTTTTACGAGCAACGATCGAATTGCAACCAATGCGGCTCGTGGGGATTATAGCTTCGCACCCAGCAACGATGATCAAAATGATCTCGTTATATCTTTTACGTCGGGGGGGGTTACCAACCAGATCGTTCTTGATGAAGTTCTTCCTGATGGCGCCTTTGTCGCGGACTTCGCGACAGCGGTTCAAGCCATAGGGTTTGACTTTATTATCTTCGGCTAATGTTGATAACACGTTTCTTTATTAGACAAATTCCAGTGGAGTATATCTGAAATGGCTACCAACTATTCGAACATCCTTCTTCGCTTCGATGGTAAGGTTACGCTGGCACGCGGTAGTACGCCTGTGCGGGTGCGTGGATCGAACGGTGCGGACACGGTAACGATTGAGCAAGGCGTTGAGGCTGTCCTTGACGGGTCGTTCAACCGAGGTAATGATGTCGTTAACTTCGCTGGTTTGGCATCAAGTTACTCTGTGTCTTTGCTGAATTCGTCGAGTATCTTGGTAACCGATGCGCAGGGCACTTCGGTTTCGATCTCAGTTGGGACCACTGGCACAACAATCAATTTTGCAGATGCCTCGCGCACGCTCGTGGGTGCCGCCTCGGGCATTACCTTGGGAACGCAAAGAGTTGCATCTGCCGTAGCGTTGGTTGCTGCAGGTAGCGGTGTTGTAGCGCCGTTTGCGCCGAATGATGACGTAGGCGTACTCCCGGGTGCAAATTTGGCGCAGTCAAACACCCTCGTGCTCCTCCAAGGGGCGCAGGTTAATCTGGGCGAAGGCAGCGATCCAACGGTTATCCGCGGTACTAACGGCATTGATGTTGTCGAAGTCGCGACCGGCAACATTTTGGTTCTCGATGGCTCGTTCAACCGCGGCAATGATACGATCAGGTTTGAAGGTCTTGCTGAGAGTTACCAGATCGTCCGCAACGGCAGCTCGGCGGTTGTAATCACCGATGACGCCGGTACTTCGGTAACGATTCCTGTTGGTGTAAACGGCACCGCGATCGTCTTCGCGGATGTTGCTCGCGAGCTCATTGGTGGCTCCGGCGGGCTGTTTCTTGGCGATCAGCAGGTAGGTAGCGTGCCCGCTGCAATTGCTGACGGTGGGACAGACGTTGCCAGTAATTTTCACACCCTGACCCAAATTGTTCAGGAAGGGTCAGATGGTACGCCTCCTGATTTCGAAGTTTTCTGGGGCTTCAATCCGGATGGCGTTGGCGGCATCCCCTTGACCGCATTGGTCGACTTCGTAACAACGATCACTGGCCTTGACTTGACTGAACTCGGTCTGATTGACGACGATGGCACAGGTCCCTTCGACAATGTGACCAACCTCACCATTAGCAACGCCAATACTCTTACAGGTAGTGCCGATGGCCCCGCAGGCGACAACAACGATTCGAGCCCTGTTTTTAACATATTTTTCGACGACGGGACGCAGCAACAGTTCAACATTGAAGCGCAGATCGGAGAGCAGTATTTCAACTTCTTGAACAACCTGCTCTTCGACTCGGATGGTAATAGCCGTCTGTTCCTTCAGGAAGTGCCCGGTACGGGCACCGATTCCTCGCCAGAGAGGATCGTCCCGATCGTCTTGACGCCGACTGAGAACAATGGTGGAACCATTGAACTTGATCGCACCAGTGGCGCCGATGATACGATTGTAGTCGGTCGCCTCGAACTTCTGCACCAGGCGTTCATTGATGGCGGCGCGGGCTACAACGTGCTTGAAGTTGAAGCGAAGGGCCTCTTCGCCCAGCCGCTCCAGCTCCTGAACATTCAGGAAGTTCGCGTCACCGATCTGCCCAATTTCTACACTGATGATGATGGCGACAATACCTACCCTTTCGTTTCGGGAGGGGGAAGCGACGATTCGTTTCTTGACCTGACGCGTGCGGGCCAGATCGAACTCCTCATTGTTTCCGATCAAGGTCTTGGTCAAGAAAGCGACGGCTACGGCGGCAGCGGCAGCGGCAGCGACACCGACAGCGGTGATCTCACAATTGTCGGCGTTCGGAATGGCGCCACCTTGCGTCTTGAAGGTGGGTTCAACAGCGGCACGACAACTGTTCAATATGCCGATGTCGATCCAGCTGGCCTGACGGTTCAATTGAATGTCGGTTCTGTTAACCAAGCGATTAACATCCTTCAGAATTCCGCCGTCCTCAATATCGAAAGCCAGGGCGTTTCGAACTTTATTCAAAGTTTCTTCGGCGGTGGGGAACTGACCACGCTCAATATTTCGGGCACCGGGAGTTTCGGAACGGGAGGAAATCTTGACTTAAGTTTTGTAAACAACACTCCAGTGACGATCAACGCTGCCACAAATAGTGGCGGTGTTGATATTGAATTGTCGGGCTCGCAGAATGTCACGATCATCGGTTCTTCGGGCGATGACCGGTTCAGTATTCAGACATTTGACGTTGATGGCGGTCCTGATAATGATGAAACTGTTTCGATCACAGGCGGCGCTGGTGATAACTACTATGAAGTCGTTGGTGCAGACATTGTTACAATCACGAACGGTGACGGCTCAAATAACTACGAAGTCAGCACCGAAAGGGGCGTTGCTGTCGGATCGTTGACAATTGCAACCGGAAACGGGAACAACGTCTTCGAACTTGAAAATGTTGCAGCCGTTGAATTGTCTGCGGGTAACGGAAATAATCGTGTCGAACTCACCTCGCAAGATGATGAAGACAACGTTGACCCTTCTGGGACTCCCGACTTTGTGAGCAACGTCGACATCGCCTTTGGCGACGGCGACAACCTGATTTACGTTCAGTCATCTACCGATTCGATCAGTCCGCTTGCTGGCGTGGTCACCATTGAGGTTGGGACTGGCAGCAACGAGATCGCGGTCAGTGGCCGCACGATCAACATCACGACCGGTGGGGCTGGTCCTAACACGATTGCTGCAACGGGCGAGGCGATCACCATCGACAACGCGTCCAGCACCGGAAGCACGATTGTGCTTGGCGGCGCCGGGAGTGATTTCGCTGAGGTCATCAATGAGCTCGGCGGCAATGCTTCCAACGGTATGGAGTTCACGCTGCCGCGCGGAACTCTTGAGCCGACGGTTCTCCTCAATGTTCAGGCTGGTTCCGGCGCAACGGTTCTCCTCGGTCTTGAAACCAACGAGTCGCTCGGCGGTACGCTGACGGCTCTGCCGGGCTCGGTGATCTCGGGCACCGATCTCACGCTCAACGTTCGTACCGTCGCTGATATCCGCGCTGCAGATATCAATGGCGTGACCAGTGTTGTGCTCGATGACGACAACTTCGTGATCGGCCAGTCGACCGACGCGAACAACGCTGTCGCTGGCGACAACGCTTCTGTCCTGATCCTGACCGACACACAGTTCCTCGAAATCGGGGCTGAAAACTTCTCGGTCGACGGCGCAATCTTCAACACGCATTCGTTCGTGAAGATCATTGTCACGCAGAGCACTTCGCTGACCGCGCTTGGTGTGGATGATTTGCCGCGCAACATCGACCTGATCCTCGAAGTTCAAGACGGCGTCACGCTCACCTTGACCGCCGAACAACTCCACACCCGTGTGGCGCAAAACGGTGTAACGCTTGCCAATGATGGCAACGATGATCTTGCCGATGGCCGGGTTATTGTAACTGGGGGCGGTCTCAATTTTGATCCGTTCAACACCAATGATCAGGTGCAGACCGTCATTGCGGGCCGCGTTTTCTTCGGTGGATCACTTTCCGCAGATTTCGACGGAACCAGTGCCATCGTGAATTCGGTCTTTGGTGGATATGATCGCCCAAGCAATCCCGTAAATGAAGTTGTTCTCACGATTGATAGCGATACATCCGATCTTGCCTCGCCAATCGTTGGCTTCACAACTTTCCACAGCAATCTTGAGATTGTTGGTTCGCGAGATGTCGTGTTCAGCGGAGCTATCCGGCTTGGAGTGTTGAACCCGGCGGGTGAAGCGGGCGACAGGCCATTTGATATCTTCTTTGCCGACCTTGAAGGGGAAGTTGTAAACCTCACGGTCGACAACTTTGAATACCTTGCACAAGGCGGCGGTATTTTCGGCAATTCTGAAACCGTCGGTGCTGTAGAAGTCTTCGTTAACATCCAGGCTGACAATATTGGGGCGCCGGGATTATTCGGATGGGATAGAGCGGGAGCTGAAAGCCTCGTATCTCAGGGGGTTACGCAATATACAGTAACGACTATTGATGCTGCTACGGCCGGCGGGACGGCGACGATCCTGCTCGGCGATACCGTAGAGGATCTTGAAGTGTTCGCCTTGCGGGGTAACTTCCAGGATACTTTGGTCCTTAATGACGCGGCATTTGGCCTGAACTTCGAACTTCAGGGTGGCGGGACTGCCTTGGCTCAGGGGCCAACCTTGACGTCAAATGTTGGTATCCTTGTTGCTAATTTCGCGTTCCCTGGCGCCGACGCAGCTGTGAATATCATCCACAGCAACCCCGCTGACACGCGGCCTATTTTGGCATCGGGTATCGTGGTCAACAACGCTGACACGCTTTCAATTACGGCTCCTGAGGGCGACGTCACGATCGTTGCGCTCGACGGCAACGGGCTTGAGGAACTGACGGTTTCCGGTTCGGGCGACGTCACCATCGGCGGCGATCTGCCGACCACCATTGAGGCGATTGATTTCTCGGACGTCGATGGCGAGGCAAGCTTCGCACTCGATAACCCGGCTGAGAACGGCATCACCATCGTTGGTGCGGCCGGCGGGTCGACGATCTCGCTCGATGACGTCGAAGTTGGCGATATCGCAAGCATTGCTGGCGCTGGTCCGATCACCCTGGTGATTGGTGAAGACGACGGTGTATCAACACCTTCGGACGTACCGGTTGACCTTTCCTCGACGTCGCTCACCAATGTCACGAGCGTTGTGCTCGAGGACGGTGCGACCCTCCGGCTGACCTTGGCTCAGGCTGATGCCATCGGTGCCGGTAACTTCTCGGTCGTTCCCGGCGGCGATGCGTCGTTGTTCCTGGAAGACCTGGGCGAGCAGCCGTTTGCTGTCGCTAACTATGCCGATGGTATTTCGGTTTCGGTGGTCAGCATTGTCGACCAGCCGGTCGTTACGCTGAACGCCGCCACTGATCTGTCGGACATCGGATCGCTGATCGTGCCCGGTGGGGTCACGCTGAACCTGACCGCCGCTCAGTTCCAGCAGTTGGATGGTGGCGGTGCGATAACAATCGTCCCGGGTACTGGTGGATCGATTAACGTCAACATCACTGATCTGACTCAGGAAGACGCGGAAGGTCTGAACCTTTCGGGCATCAATGTGGGTCTGGGCACGCTTACCATCGCGCTGTCTGAAGATGTGTCGCTTGAAGCCGACGTAAATCTCGGTTCGGCGGAAGTCATCATCCCGGATGATACCAAGCTCACGTTGGCGTCACTTCAGCAGGCTGCTCTTGAGACCCTGACTCCTTTCCCTGCCGATGCGGCCGAAGGTCGTACCTTCATCGGTGGAACGGGCTCGGTTCTTGAAATCGCCCAGCCTTCGGGCGCGACGGGCATCAACATTGACGCTTCGGGCTTCGGTGTTGACACCCTCCGTCTGCCGGCCTTGCTGGTGAGCGGAAACAACGTCGACTTTATCTTCGAGGATCTGGCGGAGCGAGTGACCAAGGTCATCTTCGAAGGCATCGGAAATGTCGACGGCCGCGCCCAGTTGGTTGTTGTTGAAGAAGGTGTCACGATCTTCGGGGACGTTTCGTTCAACGATTTCCTGCTTGACACCGAAGTCACTGACCTCGTCGTCGATCTGCAGGGTGGTGCCTTCTTGGGAGGCAACCTGATTTTCTCAACCGTTCAGGTGAACGATCAGAACAACTCTGGCACTTTTGATGGGACCGACTCGGTAGAACTCGTCCCGACCTATCTGCAGACGCTGACGATCAACTCGTCGGGCACCGCGGCCAACACCATTAATGGTGAGACGGCGAACGTAATCGTAGGAAATGTCACTCCGGGCGCCTTTGGCCTCGCGGTTGGCATCGGCAGCCGTACTAACCAGCTCACGGAAGTGGTGATCAACGCCACCCAGGCTCTGGAAATCGGCGGCAGGATCATCTTCAGCTCGCACGGTGATGACGTCGAAGGAACGCTCGGTTTCGAGCCTAACGACGGTATCACGGCGAACGACGATGACTCGGCGATTGCTACCCTCGTTGTGAACGGGACTTCCGATGTGACCATCGGGAACCTCGACACCTCGGATGGTGACATCGATGGCCTGGAGGTGGTGAACAACAGCACGGGCACGCTTTCGGCCACGCTGGAGGCAGACTTGATCCGGTCTACCGATAATCTTGGCCAGACCACCGACGATGCGTTGAGCTTCACCGGTAACGACACCGAGCTCACAGTCGTTGGTCCTGTCGACCTTTCGGATGATGTGATCACGGCGGTGACCCAAATCACCATCGCGCAAGGCGCAACTCTTACGCTCACCCAGGAGCAGTTCGACGCAATTGGTGCCGCTGGCATCATCGACGGTGGGCCGAACGGTAACGCTGATCTGGTCATCAATGGCTTTGACGGTGGTCCGTTCGATATCACTGACCTTGATCCCAACATCGACGTGACTTTGGTCACTGACGATGCAGACACGATCCTCGTTGGGGACTTCACGGGCGTCAGCATCCAGGTGGTGGAAGGTAACACGCTGACCTTGACGGCGGCGCAGTACAACCAGATCGCTAACAACGGCGGCACGATCACCGTGGTTGATGGTCCGGATGGCGGTACGGGCGTTGGTTCCATCGAAGTGTTCATCACCGGCCTTACGCAGGCTGATGTAGACGCAGGAGCTGACAACTTTGATCTGGGCAGCCTCACAGTTGGCACAGGCGGCAGCGTCAACATCACGCTTGGTGAAGCCACTGTGGACCTTGGTACTTTTGTCGATGGTGTGTTGGTTGCGGGTAGCTCGGCGGAGATCATCACCGACGATGGCGTCAAGGCGAGCTTCACACTGACCGACGGCCAGACGCTTGGTGTCACGTCGCTTGAGCAGACAGGTGCACAGTTCGCTGACGTGTTTGATGTGGTGCCTGGCGATGTACTTGCGATCATTGCAGGGGGCCCGCTCACTGTCACCGGTACTGGTTTCACGGTCGTTGAAGCGAAGTTCATTCCGCCCTTGGTTCCAACCGGCCAGGTAGATGCTTCCGGAATCAATGTAAGCGAACTAAGGGTTCTTGCCGCTGCGTTTGGCCTGGCAACGTCGAGCAATACTGAGTTCACAATCGACGATCTCCCCAACAGCGTCACGCTGGTTCTTTACGAAGACCCGGCCGAGCTCGGCTTCCTCGATCCTACCTTCCGCGTTATTCGTATCGAGGAGGGGATCACAACTGGAACGGGCCTGGTCTTCAACGACTTCGACTTTGTCGATGAGGTTCGTTCCGTCGATCTTACTCTTGAAGGTGACGTCACGATCAATGGTGATCTGTCGGTTCCGACACGCGTGGATCCAGACAAGGACCCTGCGCTTATCCAGCAGTTCTTCCAACAGTTGACGATCCGGTCAATCGGGGCGGATACCAACACCATCGCTGGCGGAATCAACACTGATCCTCTTTTCCCCGCGCTCGCTACCGCAGACAACAACCTGCTGCTTCTTAACATCGTCGCTGACCAGGATCTCGTGATCACTGGCGAAGTTACGTTCAACGCACGTGGGAACGACGCTCCCGGTGGTACCAATCCTTCGGATCAGGTGGCCACTCTGAATGTCTCTGGTACCGCCGATGTAACGATCAAGGCTCTTGATACGACTGACCTCGATATCATTGGGTTGGTGATCAACAACAACGGCACTGGGACTTTGACCGTGACCGGCGGGTCGGATGCTCTCGAACTCGATGGCACCCGCAACCTTACCTTCAACGGCACGGGCGATATTGTGCTCGACACCAATGACGATAGCCCAGACAATAACGGCGTTGAGGGTAACGTTCTGCGGACCATCAATGCTTCGGGCCTGTCGGGTGACCTCACCGTCGGCGTGATTGAGGACGTCAACAACGCGACGTTCACGTTCACTTCCGGCACGGGTGTTACCACTGCAACGCTGATCGACACTGGGCTCAACAGCACGGGTACCGATACGATCCCCGGCAACGCAGACGACACTGCTGGTTGGCTGATCGATTACACCAATGCCGCTCCGGGTAGCGAATTCCACCTCAACGTGGCTGACGCCGCGCTCGTGGCTGGCTCCATGCTGACCATCAACATGGGCCCGAATGGCATCCTGTTCATCGATGGTCCGGTCGGTTCCGTCGTGGATCTTTCGGACTTGGTGCTCGACATCAATACGGTTCAGTCGATCGTCCTCGGTGACGAGGTCGAATTGATCCTGACCGCTGCTCAGGCGGATGGCCTCAGCATCGTTGCCGGTGCCGATACCAACGACAATGACGCCTTCGGCGTCGTCACCATCGTTGACCTTGGCGATGCGCCGGTGAACCTACTCGGCATCTCGCCAGAGGTCGCAGGCTTCGCCTCGCTTGTTGATGACGATGTGACTTTGGCTGCCGGGACCATTCTTGGTTCGATTGGCATCAGGCTCGTCGACGAGTTTGGTGACAGCAGCTCGCAGGCGGGCAACACCATCCGGTTCCAGACGTTCGAACAGGCCGATGGGCGCCGTATCGATGTTGGTACTGATGGTGTCGACGGTGACGCTGTTGGCGATACTAATGAAAGCTCGACTAACGTTGTATGGTTGTTCTCGAGCATCCCTGCGCCGGTCGACACTGCCGATTATGACACGTCGATTGGTCGTCTGTGGGTCACTCCGACTTTGGTCAACGCCGAGGGCGGCGACATCGAACAGCTGTTCACAACGTTGCCAAGCACCATTCTGCGCGCCACATTTGCAGACATTGATCAGCTCAATGTGTTCTTGAGCGGTGCTGCAGTTGACCGGATCCTCGAAGTCGACAACTTCGTCACCCTTGGTGATCTCGTCTTCAACGATGTCGGCAGCAGCCCGGACGAGTTCCTCAGTTCGCTCACCGTGCGCTTGGGCGGTGAGGCTGAAGTCGGGAACATTGAGATCTCCGATATCGTCGGAGGTGCGAACGTCGATCCTGAGTCGGTTTACTTCAACCGGTTGACTCTTGACTCGCTGAGGGCGGTTACGCGGACGTCGTCTGGGGTCGGTGACATTCTTGCGAATGAAAATTTCCGGAATGACAATGACGGCGTAGCCGAGACCATCTCGGGAAGCACGAACGAGAACGTGCTTCCCGAAGATCCGAACGTCGTGGGCGATATCGTTGGTGATGACACCAACGACCAGGTCGATCTGCTCGAAGTGTTCATCAACACGTTCGATCCGCGGACGGACAATGTCGGTGTGGGCCCGCAAACCGGCGGTATCGCAGCCAATCCGGGAGCTATCGATCCCACTCGCGGTGAAGCTATTGTCATCGGTACGATCACCTACGACTCCTCTGGCATCGTCAATCCGCTCAGTGCCATTGCTGATCCGTCCCGTGCTGTTCTCGACATTACCGGCGATAACAACGTCACGATTGCGGCTATCGATATCAACGATGCCGACATCACCGACCTGTTCATTGACCTGAGCGGCTTCACCGCTGTGTTTGATCCGGTCATCAATGCAGACAACACCGAATCGATCACCCTCGACAATCTTCCCGGTGGTTCCGACGACGGTGCACTAGCGATCTTCCAGGAGATCGAAGGTGACGAACTGAGCTTCTTTGATGCTTCGACCTACGATGCGGACCTGGTGGCCACGTTCTCGCAGATCGACAGTTCGAACGATGATCGGGACGATCCGGCTAATGGTGTGGACGATCCGGCTGATGCTGGCTCCGAAGGTGACGCGGCGTTCACCTTCACCGCTGGTGATGGCGTCTCGATCATCACTCTGACGCAGGTCGGCGGTAATACCCCGACGCTCGATGCCGATAGTGAGTGGATCTTCGACTTCAGTCAGGCCGATCCGGACAGCCAGTTGATCATCGACGAGACGGTTGACTTTGCTGTCGACAGCTACCTGACGCTGATTGATGCACCGGTTTACATCACCGGCGATGTTAATCTGTCGGAAGTGAACCTCGAACTTACCAACTCCGGTGGTTCGGATAAGATGCGGTTCTTTGTCGCAGCAGGCAGCTCACTGACTATCTCGGTTGAACAGGCGCTTGCGCTTGGTAATATCGAGATCGTCGGGGAGGGCACTGTCTTCCTCGTGGGTGATGCCACCGGACTTGCCGATGATTATCTGCAACTGCAGACGGCGGTGGTTGATTTCTCGCAGGTCGTTGTTGACGATGTTGCGGGTATTGACTTCACGGCGACCCTGGGCGGAGCATTCGACAACGACGGGGTGCGGATCGGTCAGAGGATCATTGGAACGGACTTCGACGATGACCTCACCCTTCAGGTCGTGACGGGTCCCACCAACACTCCGGACAACTTCATTGTCGGGGGCTTGGGTGATGATACGCTGACCGGGATCAATCTCTCCTTCGGTGATGTGTTCTTCGTCGTTGACGCAGGAACGGACACGGTCGTGTTCTTGCCAAGCAATCCAGGGGTTGATAACCTTGATATCGTTTCCGGTCTCATTGTCTCGGCGGGTGCAACCGCGAATGCGACGATTGGGAACTTTGGTGCGAGTAGCAACTTCATCGCTTCCGCGCTCACGTCCGCTACCGTGCTCACGTCCAATGCTGGTGTGGCCAACATCACTGGTCCGGCTAGCGTCGATAATACAATCGATCTGTCGCTGGCTGCTGGGCCCAATGGTTACAATCTGACCGGCGGGAACCTTGCGGCGGTCACCATCATCGGCTCTGCCTTCGATGATGTGATCAACGGCGGTGATACTGATCAGCAAACTGGTGATCGGGACATCCTGACCGGTGGTGACGGTGATGATACCTTCGTGTTCAACATCGACATCTCCAATCCTGCGGAATTCACGGTCGTCGAAGGCGGTGCGTCGTATCTGGGTAATCCGGGTACGCCGAGCCGGAATGCGCTGGATACCGAACGGGTCGAGATTACGGGTGCTACGGCGTCGGATGAGGGCCAGTTGGTAATTTCCTACAGACTCAATGGGGTTACGACGGCTGTTACGGTGAACATTCTGGCAGGCGATCAAGGTGATCAAGGTCTGGTTGCTGCGGCAGTGGCGGCTCGACTGAATGCGATCATCGGGTTGAATGCCGAAGTTGATGCGATCGCGCTCGATACGTTCGTTTTGTCCGCGGACGATGGGGCTGCGATCGAGTTCCTTGGAATTACCCAAATTCCGGGTGCTATGGGTGGGGTATTCACCTTTGCCAACGTGGCTGGTGATGGCTCCGATGCTGATGATGTGACGCAGCTCACCTATCTCGACATCATGCTTGATGCGGCGACAGCGACTGCCGGTGAACGTTACAGCCTGACCATCGATTTGCGTGATGGCTCGTCGATTGTGACGGACACCTATGTGGCGACTGGTACCGAAACAGAGGTGCAACTTCGTGATGCGTTGCTTGACGCTCTCAACGTTCAGCTGAACGCAGCCGGCAATCCGATTGTAGCGACTGCAGTTGATGATGGTGGGATCACCGGCATTCAGCTTGTAGGGGTGGCGGATGAGGGTGGCTTCACCATCGATAACTTCACCGCTTCGGGTGCCTTTAACGGTTCGGGTACTTCGGCACAGCTATCCTTGGCTGGTGACGTGAGCGATCTGGCCAATGCCGATATCATCACTGATCTTACGGCAGGTGATTTGATCGATCTCGGTCTTGATGCGGGTACGGGCGGTCTTGGGGGCAACATTGCCTTCGACACCGGTCAGCTCAATTACACCGACGCATTCAATGCCGCTAACACCGCCTTGGGAGGCGGGACGATCTACTACTTCAGCTCAATTCTGTTTGATCTTGATGGTGATGCCGGTACGCCAGATGAGGAAATCGGACTGCTGTTCTTTGATGCGAATGATGATGGTGAGGCCGATGGTGTCCTCATTCTTCCGGACGTCGATGAGGCAGATTTCAATGCTTCGTTCTTGATCGGGTAATTGCAAACTTTACCGGCGCGGGCAGTATCTGCGCCGGTACTACACTACGGCAAAGCTCTCGTTCCCATCGTGGGGCGGGAGCTTTTTCGTTGTCGTCTTGGTAAGTGGAGCGGGAGCTTTTCCGATTTGGTCTCTCCAACCTATGGCCTGCCTAGGGAATTCCAGTTTAGTCGTTGTTGATGCCATCAACGCTTCCCAAACCTGTGGTTGGGGTTACTAGGAAAACCGTGGGTGCCCGATGAGGGCGCTCCATCATCGGTGGCCGTGTCTTGGCCCGGTGTATTGTCTTGGGAACAAACTATGTATCTGATCACCGCGCTTGACCCGAAGACTCATCGGGACATCCTGATCTCGACCAACGAAAGCGCATCTGCTGCGATCGCTGCCTATGCCGCTGCTTCGGAGGAGCACCCCGATCTCCGGATCGAAGCTGCGCCAGACGGCTATATCAACCATGATGAATTAGCGCGCCGCGCTGCCTTCGAGGCGGTCGGCGGGCAAGCATAACGCTTTACCATCCTGCAAGCGCGTTCACCGGTAGGCATGGCGTTGACGTGCAATTGGAATGCCATAATTGGCCATTAATTGATTGATGGGCATTGACACCGATAGTCTGATCACTACAGAAAGCGCATCCAAATATTGGATGAAAGTTGATATGTGGCGAACCAAAGTGACGACCCGGCGGGCACAAAGCCAAGTACCATTTCGATCCGGATCAAGAAGGATGAGCTGCGCGCGATCCTTGAATTTGATCGTCAGGTAAGGAACGCTAATGGTGTGCCCATTCTGTCTCCCGAGGGGAGGCTTCTCCTCAGGCTTGCGCTCGATGGTGCGATGTCAGTGAGCGCTGCACAACTTGAATCTGGGGCATCACCGAGCGGATACTTCAACGTGCTCCGGCGGCTTAAGGCTGCCGGACTTGTTAATACGGTGGTCGACAAAGACGATGCCAGGGTCAAATGGCTCCACATCGGCAAGGAGTCTTGAAAATGCATATCCGTGACCGCCGTTCTTTGGTTTCGACGGGCGTCCCGTTCAAAGCCTCGCAGGCTGCCGGGATCCTCGCTGCAACGTTGATCTTTGCAGCTCCAGTTGCAGCGCAATTGCCCCCACCGGAAGAGGCGGGGATGGAAGATCCCATGCCGGATCAGGTTGAAAGTCGGGTACCCGATGCCACGCTTCAGCCCGAACCGGCGCAGGCTGAAGCGCAGGCGGTAGCCGCCGTTGAGGACGAGACGGTGCCCTCGTCGCCGAAGCCCGCTGCCTATGGCCCGCCCGTTCCCCGAGAACTCTCTACTGAGTCGTCGGGCGCGCCAATATTGAGATGGAGCAGCGCGCCTTTCTTTATTCCGCCGGCGCTTGAAGAAGCGATCACGATTGTAACGGTGCGCGATCCTTCGGCGCAGGCCGCATGGTGGCGGGTTCGCGCCGCTGATGCTGGTACCCGTTCGGCGCGCTGGCAGCGCTTTCCGTCGCTCACGGCCAACGCCAACGTTAGCACCAATGATAACTTCCTCCTCCCGTCGTTGACTGCCGATTTGCCGATTTGGGCAGGGGGCCGCATCAGTGCTGGTATCAAGCGAGCGAGAACGCAAGAAGCCGCAGCTGAGGCGGGTTTGGACGAGGTCGTTCTCGACCTCGCGACACAAGTCAGCGATCTCTATTACGACATCGTGCTCAACGCGCGGTTGCTAATCATCTATGAAGATAGCCTTGCTGCGCATTTGCGCCTGGTGGGGACGATGGAACGGCGCGTCGCTGAACGGGTGAATGCCGATGTCGATCTCCAGCTAGCCTTGTCTCGCGCCGCGCAGATCGAGCAGGAATTGCTGATCATTCAAACGCAACGAGACACATCCTTGCAAGCCCTTGCGGAACTGATTCGTGATCCGAATTACGATCTTGGCAACGCACCTGAGTTTCGCAAATCTGAACTTGTTGCCGACTGGCAGAGCGTTACGGATGAGGCTCTGACCTACAGTCCGACCAAGCGCCGCCTTGATGAAGAAGCGAAGGCCGCTGAATTAGAAATAAAAATTGCGCGTGCTTCGTTGTTTCCACAAATAACTGCGCAGTACGACTTTAATGATATTACTGGAAGCCGTGTTGGTCTTGGTGTGCGTGTCCAGACAGGCAACGGGCTTTCGCGATTCTCCGACATAGATAATGCGCGGGCGCGCTTCGAAACGGCAAACAATGAGTCTTTGTTGTTTCAGCGGCAGTTCCGGCAGCAGCTTGCCGGTGACGTTACGCTGTTGCAGGCAGCATTGGCGCGAACTGATGTTTCCGGTGATGCATCGCGCACAGCCGAGCGCGTCAGCGAGAGCTATCTCCGGCAATTTATTGCGGGACGTCGTTCGTGGCTCGACGTCATGAACACTTTAAGGGAAGATCTATCCGCTAAATCTGGTCTCGCGCAGGCAGAGGTAACCGCCATGGCGACCAGCGTGCGGCTGCACCTTCGTACTGGGAGATGGCGCCCCGAAAGGGTCGCTGGGGAATGACCATCATGGAAAGCAATATCAAAAATTGCCTAGCAGATTTGGCGCGGCTTCGACGGATTGAATTGACCCCTGGCTGGTCAGAGCGCGTCGAAGAGGTGGACGACTCCTCTGCGGACGGACTTGCGCAATTCGTCTCCCAGTTGGGTTGGCAGAGCCAAGTGGTTTTGCGATTTGAGCCGAGGGCGCAAGAATTTCCGATGATGGTACACAACCCGGAAATGGGATGGGCTGTTGCCGAGCGGATGGAAGGTTCATCAAAGATCGCGGTATTACGTGACGGAACCCGAGAGCTTTGGGCGCTCGACAAGGAGACTGCGCTTTACGATGTCGCCTTGCCCGAGGCGCCCGGCGAGCAATATTTTGCAAAGGCAATCGACGTATTCAAGTCGGCGATCACCAAGCGCAGGGGGCCGATTTTTCTCGCGATCATTGCGACCGTTACGGTAAACATGATTGCGTTGGGAACGTCGCTTTACGCGATGCAGGTTTATGACCGTGTCATTCCGCGCGGGGCTTTTGCGACTTTATGGGTTTTGACCGTTGCGCTCGTGGTCGCGGTCTTCTTCGATCTCGCATTGCGGGTCTTGCGCGCGCGCATACTCGAGCGCGAAGCCATGAACATCGATAGCGAAACGTCAGAATACTTCTTTACTCGGGCTGCCGATGTTCGGCTGGACGCCCGGCCCGCAGCCGTTGGTACCATGGCATCGCAATTGCGCGGTCTTGAGCAGATCCGTTCAACTTTGTCGTCCACCGTGATTTTCGCCGCAGCTGACTTACCCTTTGCTTTGTTTTTTATCTTTATTATTTTTCAGCTCGGTGGGGTCGTAGCTATTGTCACACTCATTAGTTTTCCAATTGCAGTTGCTATTGCTGTTGTTCTCGGCAAGCTGATCAAAGCGAATACGCAGAAGGCCCAGGTGAGCAGCAATCGGAAGAACGGCCTGCTGGTTGAGTCCATCGATGCATCTGAAGTCATTAAGGCAAACCGGGGCCAGTGGTTTTTTCTGAGAAAATGGAACACGCTGACCGATGATGTTCACCGCTCGGATTGGCCCGTACGTAATACGCAGACAATTGCCGGCTCTATCTTTGGCGCGCTCCAACAGCTTGCTTATGTCGGAATCATTGCTTGGGGGGCCATTGAGGTTTATGATCGAAACATGACGCAGGGGGGGCTGATCGCTTGCGCCATCCTCGCCGGGCGTATCAATGGCCCGCTAATAAATCAGCTCCCCACTATGATCGTTGGTTGGACCTATACCAAAATCTCCTTGTCAATGCTTGACGCGATCATGGATCTGCCGACGGATAAGCCGAGGAACGTGGAGCTGCTGCGGCCGAGCGGCCTTTACGGATCATTGTCCTTCAAGGATGTTCAATTCACTCATCCAGGCGCCCGCATTGGAATCAATATTCCGTCGCTTGAAATCAAGGCCGGTGAGCGGGTTGGACTTGTAGGGGCAGTTGGCTCTGGCAAATCGACGATCCTGCGCCTTGCTAGTGGTCTATATGCGCCCTCGGAAGGCCGTGTGCTTCTCGATGGGCTTGATATTGCTACAATAGCCGAGGATGTATTGCGCACCGACGTTGGCTACCTTCCCCAAGATTATCGTTTGGTAAATGGGACACTGCGCGAAAATTTGCTTCTCGGGCTTCCCGATCCCGGGGATGATGCCCTGATGCGAGCCGCTGAGTTGACGGGCCTTTCAGCGCTTGTTTCTAATCATCCACAAGGCGTCGATCTCCCCATAAGCGAAGGCGGTCGCGGGCTGTCTGGAGGACAAAGAACGCTATCAGGTCTGACGCGGCTAGTTCTCGCTTTACCGAACCTGTGGCTTCTGGACGAGCCGACATCCAACCTTGACGCAGAAAGTGAAGCTCGGATCCTCAAGGCGCTTGGAAGTGAGGTTCCCAAAGGTGCGACGGTCTTAATCGTGTCGCACAAGCCGCAGCTTTTGAAATTCGTCGATCGTATCCTCGTCATTAAAGACGGTGTGGTCGTGCTGGACGGTCCTAAAGACGACGTGCTGTCGCAACTCTCTCGGCCGCCACAGGCTCGCCAGTCCCAATCAGCAGTCCACACTATCCCTGTAGGAGGGCGAGCATGAGTAAATTTCCCTTTTTAGCCAACGCCCGGATCGGTCTGGGAGGCACGGCGGTTCTGGTGAGCAGCGCTTTTCTAGTACTGCTTATCGTGTGGTCGTTATGGGCTGAACTAGATCAGGTGAGCCGCGCACCAGGTCAGGTAATACCAAGTGGTCGCGTTCAATTGGTTCAGAGTAACGAAGGCGGCGTTATAACTGACATTATGGTACGCGAAGGGGATATCGTCAAAGCGGGACAGTTGTTGGTGAAATTAGATGACATCAGTATCCGCGCGGCTGTCGACGAGGCCAAGGGCAAGGTGGCCTCTTTGTTATCTTCCCAGACTCGGATCAATGCTGAATTATTCAATAGGCCGTTGACATTCCCTGATGAGGTAGATGATTTTCCTGAATTTAAATCTAACCAAACATTGCTCTACCGCAGGCGCCGACAGGCGCTTGATGATCAATTGAATGCGCTGAATAACATGCTTAGGCTCGCCAGCAGGGAGCTTTCAATGAATCAACCATTGCTGGCGGCGGGCGATATCAGCGAAGCGGACATTATTCGCTTGCAGCGCGGAGTGGTCGACATCGAGTCGCAAATCGTCAATGTTCGGAATTCTTATACGCAGGACCTGCAAACGGAATACACACGTACAGAAGAGGAGCTGGTCAGTGGTCGCGAAATACTGGCACAGAGGCTTGAGTCTTTGCGGGGCACTGAAATAAGGGCGCCTGCGGCAGGTATTGTAAAAAACGTGCGTTTGACCACTATTGGAGGTGTACTACGACCTAGTGATGAAGTGCTAACGGTCGTTCCTTCCGGCGATACGCTCATCGTCGAAGCTAAGGTTTCGCCTGCCGATATTGCCTACATCCGTATGGGACAAGGCGCTTCAATCCGGTTCGACGCTTATGATTCGTCAATCTACGGAGCCGCTGAGGGCGTGGTAACATTCATCAGCCCAGATACCATATCGGAACAAACCGGTGACGGCGACCTGGTATATTATCGCGTTTACCTCTCGGTAGATACATCCCCCATGTCAGCCATCCGAGCTGATGAACTTGTCGCAGTTCAGGCGGGCATGACATCATCGGTCGAAATCCAGACCGGTAAAAACACAGTCTTCAATTATCTCACAAAGCCTATCACTAAAACGTTGGATGAGGCTTTAAAGGAAAAATGACTTGCTTTTCCGAAGTATGGGAAAAAACTAGCGCCCATGGATATTGTGACTGCCGCCCTTTATATAAAATGCGGGATCCAACGATCCAACGATCGAAGGGGGAAGATTTACAATAAAGGGTCGAAATATGGCCCAAAAGCCACTTTGGAAGTAAAAAAATAGGACTGACAACAAAATTTTTCGACAAGTTAAGTATAAGCACTTGACATAATCTCATAAAATCGCCAAGTGCTTATGCTTATATTTTAATCAGGAGAATTTATGGATCGTATCGTAAAAATCGATGGCAAGGAATATAGCCTTGAATCTCTTGACGATGAAACCAAAGCGCATTTAGCCAGTATTCAGGCCGTTGATCGGCGCATTCTGGATCTTAAAGAGCAAATCGCAATCCATCAGACGGCGCGGATCGGTTACGCGAATGTGCTGAAGAATCTAATAGAGAAAGAAGTGCCAGTTGAGATAAATTGATCTGTCCACGAATGCGAGGTCAATAACTTGTAGTGCTTGCCCAAAAAAATTGTGAATGTTGATCGTTAAAATCAACCTCGCGGCGCAGATTTTCCCAATTAGGATCTTGACTGATCGGCCGTCTTACATGACCAGGCTCATACCCGAACCTGTGGAATCTGACTCTTCAGGGGTTTTGCTTGAGGTCTGATCGTGATTCACCATGGCGAACTGTTGGAGGTTTGCGATGGCTGCACCGATCAAAGTCCGCGAAGATTTGAGTTCTGATGATCTTCGTGCCTTTGCCCGGAGCAGCAAGGATGCTGGACAAGTCCGGCGGTTTCTTGCGATGGCTGCGATCCTTTGTAACCGCCCGATTGTTACCACGGTTTGAGGGACTTTACATTTTCGATGATTTCTGGGTTTGCGACGAAATCGTCGAGGAACTGCTGCCATCGTTCGGGGGTCAGGCGTGTACTTTTTATCATGTTGGAGAGCTCTTCGAGACCGTCTGACGTGACCCCCAGCTTTCCCCGAGCTGGGATTAGAGCCGGGCGGTTGTTTTGCGCATCAGCGCGGTTGAAGCAATGGTCTGCGTAGCGGAGCCCGCAGGGCGTAGCGAAGCAGGCCATTGCTCATCCAGTTCGGCGGCGAACGCCGCCGGGGTTACGTAGCCAAGCGACGAGTGTGGTCTCTCCCGGTTGTAATCCTCGACCCAAGCGGCGATCTCGACCCGAGCATGGGCCATGCTGAGGAACAAGGTCTCGTTCAGCAGTTCATCGCGCATGCGGCCATTGAAGCTCTCGACGTAGCCATTCTGCATCGGCTTGCCCGGCGCGATGTAATGCCACTCCACGCCGATCTGACCGCACCATGCCAGGACGGCATTGCTGGTGAGCTCGGTGCCATTGTCGCTGACGATCATGCCGGGCTTGCCCCGCTGGTCGATCATCTGGGTCAGCTCGCGCACGACACGGTGCCCGGAGATCGAGGTGTCCGGCACAGCCGCCAGGCACTCCGTAGTCACATCATCGACCACATTGAGCACCCGGAACCGTCTGCCAGAGGCCATCTGGTCATGAACGAAGTCGAGGCTCCATCGCTGGTTCGGCAGCGCCAGCACCGGAGCCGGTGCTCTGGTCCCGACAGCACGCTTGCGGCTGCGTCGCCGCCTCACCGCCAGACCTTCCTCCTTATAGAGCCGCTGGGTCTTCTTCCGGTTGATCATCACGCCCTCCCGGCGCAGCAGGATATGCAAACGGCGATAGCCGAACCGGCGACGCTGGTTGGCCAGATCGCGCAGCTTCTCGCGAAGTGCTCCGTCATCGTCCCTGATGGAACGATAGCGCACACTCTTGCGATCGGCATCAATGACACGGCACGCCCGCCGCTCGCTCATCCCATGACATGCTTGGAGATGAGCGACCGCTTCCCGCTTAGCGGCGGGCGTCACCACTTTTTTGAAAGAAGATCCTTGAGCGCCACGTTGTCCAGCATCGTGTCAGCCAGCAGCCGCTTGAGCTTCGCGTTCTCGCTCTCCAGTTCCCGCAGCCGCCGGGCCTCGGATACCTCCAGCCCGCCATACTTGGCCTTCCAGTTGTAGATCGTCGCTTCAGACACCCCGTGCCGCCGAGCCAGATCAGCGGTCTTCGCGCCCGCCTCCGCTTCCTTCAGCACGCCACTGATCTGCTCTTCTGAAAACCTCTTGCGCTTCATCGTCTGTCCTTCCTTCAGGCCAGACTCTAATCGCTCGTGGAGGAAAATCAGGGGGTCACGTCAGACCGGAATGAGCTCAGCGAAGGGTGAGTAGTGCAGTATAGCCGCAATACAGCGCCACCAGTACCGCCCCTTCGATCCGCGAAAGCCGCCAGCCGCTGCGCAACTGCGCGATCAGAAGAGCAGTTACGCCAAGCATCACCCAGATATCGATCCGGGCGATTTCAGCAGGCACTTCAATTGGATTGATGACCGCCGTGATCCCGAGAATACCGAGAATATTGTAGATGTTCGAACCCACGACATTTCCGAGCGCCACATCACCATGCCGACGGATCATAGCGATCACGCAGGCGATCAGTTCGGGCAAGGACGTGCCGATCGCTACTACGGTGAGCCCGATCACGCTTTCAGAAACGCCCGCTGCGCTGGCCAGCACCACCGCGCCATCGACCAGCAGCCGTGCGCCGTAGATCGCGGCCATCAATCCCGCGATAATCATCCCGGCCAACGCGACCGGGCCGGTATCGGGTGACACCGGAAGGTCTTCGGCTTCGTGGCGGTGGAATTCATCATCGTCGGCCGCGCTTTCCGATTTGTACGCCCACCAGATATAGCCGACGAGGCAGGCGACAAGTACCAGGCCGGGACCAAAGCCGATCACGCCAAGCAACACCGCACCTGTGGCGAGCAGTGTCGCACCGCCCATGGCGGGTGCATCGCGTTTGAACGAGGCCGGATTGACCGCCAGCGGCGTGATCAGCGCCGAAACGCCCAGCACCAGCAGGATGTTGGCAATGTTTGATCCGACCACATTGCCCAGCGCAATCCCAGGCGAGCCGGCCAGCGCAGCCTGCACGCTGGTGGCCAGCTCGGGGGTCGAGGTGCCAAAGCCCACGATGGTGAGCCCTGCCAAGAGCGGCGAAATCCCTACTCGCGCGGCTATCCCCACCGCGCCGCGCACCAGCAAATCTCCGCCCAGCGCGAGCAGAACAAGGCCTGCGGCCACGAGCAGGTATGAATTAGTCATGATGGCCCCACGCTTCGGTTTCCACCCCGAACTCTAGCGCAGCGCGGCTCTAGGCGACAGGCGCACCACTTGAAAAAAAAGGCCGCACGGCTTCCCGCAAGTCCTTGCACCGACTTGGTCTTTGCACTGACCCAATCGCGCCGCGACCGCAAGCCGAACCGGCCGTCCGCTACGACGATGATGAAAGCAGCGTGAGCCAAAAGGCGAGGGGCCGGAGCCCCTCGCCTACAAATTACATGCTGTAATACATGTCGAATTCGACCGCGCAGGGGGTGGTTTCGGTGCGGATCACGTCTTCCCACTTGAGCTCGGCGTAAGCTTCGATCTGGTCCTTGGTGAACACGCCGCCCTTCAGCAGGAACTCGTGATCGGCGGCCAGCGAATCGAGCGCTTCGCGCAAGGAACCGCACACAGTCGGCACTTCGGCGAGTTCAGCAGGCGGCAGATCATAGAGGTTCTTGTCCATCGCCTCGCCCGGGTGGATCTTGTTCTCGATCCCATCAAGACCCGCCATCAGCAGCGCCGAATAGCACAGGTAGGGGTTGGCCATCGCATCGGGGAAGCGGAACTCCACGCGCTTCGCCTTGTCGCCCGAACCATAGGGAATGCGGCACGAAGCCGAACGGTTGCGCGCCGAATAGGCCAGCAGCACCGGCGCTTCAAAACCCGGCACCAGCCGCTTGTAGCTATTGGTGGTGGGATTGGTGAAAGCGTTCAGCGCCTTGGCGTGCTTAATCACGCCGCCGATGAAGTAAAGGCACATATCGGAAAGCCCAGCATAGCCATTGCCAGCGAACAGCGGCTTGCCCGCTTCCCAGATCGAAATGTGGGTGTGCATGCCAGAGCCGTTGTCGCCTTTGATCGGCTTGGGCATGAACGTTGCCGATTTGCCATAAGCGTGCGCCACTTGCTGCACGACATACTTGTAGACCTGCATGCGGTCGGCGGTCTGCACCAGCGTACCGAAGGTGAGGCCCAACTCGTGCTGCGACGCGGCAACTTCGTGGTGATGCTTGTCGCAGGGCAGGCCCATTTCGAGCATGGTCGAAACCATCTCGCCGCGGATGTCGACACAGGTGTCGATCGGGGCCACCGGGAAATAGCCGCCCTTCACGCCGGGACGATGGCCCAGGTTGCCGCCGTCATAGTCCTTGCCGGTATTGGTCGGCAGCTCGATATCGTCGATGCGGAAGCCGTTGCCGTCATAGCCGTCGTAATACTTCACATCGTCGAACAGGAAGAATTCCGCTTCCGGGCCGACATAGACCGTGTCGCCCACGCCGCTTGAGATCACGAATGCTTCGGCGCGCTTGGCCGTCGAGCGCGGATCGCGCGAATAAAGCTCGCCGGTTGATGGCTCGACAATGTCGCAGCAGATGATCATCATCGGCGTTGCCGAGAACGGATCGATATAGACCGCGTTCAGATCGGGCTTCAGGATCATGTCGGATTCGTTGATCGCCTTCCAGCCCGCGATTGACGATCCGTCGAACATAAACCCGTCTTCAAGCTCGTCTTCGCCCATAACGCTGGCGACCATCGTAAGGTGCTGCCACTTGCCCTTGGGATCGGTGAAGCGAAGGTCGACCCATTCGATTTCCTCGTCCTTGATCTGCTTGAGGACGTCTTTCACTTTCGACATTTGCTTGGTGCCTCCACTTAAAGGTTATGGCGTTTGGGTAGTTTGGCCCGCCCCTGCGGCAGGCCGGAAAGGGACGCAGAATTCAGATAGCGTCGTCGTTGGTCTCGCCGGTGCGGATGCGCAGCGCGCTTTCGATCGCGGTGACAAAGATCTTGCCGTCGCCGATCCGCCCGGTTTGCGCAGCCGCGGCGATGGCTTCGACCACGCGCTCGGCCTGATCATCGGGGACCACGACTTCCAGCTTCACCTTGGGCAGGAAGTCGACGACATATTCGGCGCCGCGGTAAAGCTCGGTGTGGCCTTTCTGGCGGCCAAAGCCCTTGGCTTCGGTGACGGTGATGCCGGACACGCCGATTTCATGCAGCGCCTCCTTCACCTCGTCGAGTTTGAAGGGTTTTATGATCGCTTCGATCTTTTTCACGTTGTCCCCATCCGCGCCTGACTGGATTGCTGACAGAATTCTAACAAGAATCGTGCCAAGCTGTGTTGGTGCAGGTTTTGAACAATCCTTACCGTCTGATGAAGCCGGACTAAGGGTGTCTTTCACCGCATGAGGTCGGGTAGCAAGATTATGGTGCACTGCGCAATGGTGCACAGCATCTGATCGCGGTGTGCCTACATTTTAAGCAGCGCTGCGCCGATCAGAGGCGCAGGCCTGTCGTTTCGGGCAGGCCGCACATGATGTTGAGGTTCTGGATCGCGGCGCCCGATGCGCCCTTGCCGAGGTTGTCGAGCACCGCGACAAGGCGTGCGTGCCAGCCGCCGGCATTGCCGAAGACGTGAAGCATCATCGAGTCGGACGGCGGGGCGCTCCGTTCGAGCAGGATCTCGCCAACTGTGATATCGGGCTGAATCGTGATGACCGGCGATCCCGCATAATACTCGCTCAGCGCGCCGCGCAGTTGGTCGGCCGTTGGCTCGCTCGGCATTGCGCCCAGATGCAGCGGCACTTCAACCACCATGCCGCGATAGGCCGGGACGACCGATGGCGCGAAGATCACGCCATGTCTGAGGCCCGCGTAAGCCTTCATCTCTGCGCGATGCTTGTGCGCCATGTCGTAACCATAGGCGCGAAACGCGGGTGCGCCTTCGGCTTCGAACCGCGCGATCAGGGCATTCCCGCCGCCCGAATAGCCGCTGACAGCGTTGACCGTGAAGGGCCAGTCGGCAGGGAGCAGTCCGGCGCGCACCAGCGGCGCGATCAGCGCGAGGAAGCCAGTGGGGTAGCACCCCGGATTGCTAACAAATTGGGCATTGGCGATTTTGTCGCGCCCGATCAGTTCAGGAAAACCGTAAGTCCAGCCCTCGGCCACCCGGTGTGCGCTGGAGGCGTCGATGATCCGTGTGCTCGATCCCTCGGCCAGCTTGACCGCGTCTTTGGCAGCATCATCGGGCAGGCACAGGATCGCGATATCGGCGGCATGGAGCGCGTCGCGGCGGGCGGCTTCGTCCTTGCGCTGGGCATCGTCCAGCACGATGATCTCGAACTCATCGCGCCCCTGCAAACGCTCACGGATTTCGAGACCAGTTGTGCCAGCGGCACCATCGATGAACAGGCGGATTGCCACGGGCTATTCGCTGACCGAGGCGAGTTCGCTCGCCCGGCACCAGCCAGCCGGGCCAGTCGGGCCGGG
>JBGSRO010000008.1:0-30716 GCA_041737535.1 Pirellulales bacterium
GCGCGCCGCGCGACCGGAGCCGCCGCGCGGGGTGCCGCCTGCAAGTCGGGAGCCGGTGACTCGGCAAGTTCAGTTGGATCGAGCGCGGTTTCGTCGGCTGGTGTCACTTCAGTTGCTTCGGTCTGTTCGCGCGTCACTTCCGGGGTTTGTGCTGCCAATTGCTCGGTCGGCAGCGGTCGATCAAAAAGGGGCTTCTCGGTAACCGGCGGCTCGCGAACGATCACCAACTTGGGTTGTTCGATTGGCTCGACCTCGACCAACGTCAATTCATCGGGCAATTCAATATCGAGCAGTTCCAGCCGCCACGCGACGAGCATCAAGGCGAGCAATGTATGCGCAATCAGGCTCAACGCCACCGCCAACCGCATTCGCCGACCGAGCGCCACTTTGCGCTCGCTGAAATACCAAGCGAGCGATGCCCACGCAATCGCCACGGCCGCTAGCCGCACAACAGCGTTCTGCGTGAACACGGGATCATCAAACCCCCCCAGACTCACCACAATAATCGCCAGCAACCCAGCCCAGGTCGCGAGCACCGCCTGTACGAGCCAAGGCCGCTCATCGAGCGGAAGCTCGTGCTGCATGGGTAGACGGCGGATGACTCGGTCAAGTGGCACTTTGATCGTTGGGTCTGCTCTGGCAAAGTTAGTAAAGTCGTTATGTGCTGTTTTGCTATTCAGTAGCGATCGTGTAGTCACCAATATTCGCGCGATTACAGGCATTCATCGCCCCCACCAGCGCGCCGGTGTTTGACTTTTCATCGGCGCGAATCTTCACTCGTTGGCGGCCCGGATTGTTTTGATACATCGAGCGAAGTTTTTCTTCGAGCGTTCGCGAGGTGTACTGTTCGCCATCGATGAAGTAGCTGCCCTCGGCCGTGATGGTGACGTAAACTTCTTTGCCGGGAAAGATCGTCGGTTGGGCTTCGCTCGCCTTGGGCAGGTTTACAGCCAAGTCTCGCTCTTCTTGCTCGAAGCGCGAGGCGACCAAGAAGAAGATGAGCAGCAGGAACACGACGTCGATCAGCGGCGTCATGCTCAACGTGCCAGCGGTCGAGCTTCTGCGGATAGATGCGGGCATAGTTGATTAACCGGTCATTTAACCGACCGTGGATTCGGCGCTGGGGCGGGCGGGTGCAGGGGTCTTGTGGGGGCGAGCCGTGGCATCTTGAGGGGCCCGTTCAAGCTGCGTACGGTCGAGGCGAAGCTTGCCCTCGTAACGTTCGACCTGAGGCAATAGGGCGTCGGCGAGTGCTTCGACTTGGTGCATCTGACGGAGGATACGTCCCTCGAAAAAGTGAGCGAGCATCGCTGCCGGAATTGCCACCGCGAGTCCCGCGAAAGTTGTCACTAGCGCGACGTAGATTCCCGCCGAGAGGACCTGCACCCGGTTGTCGTTGGCTCCCATCGCCGAGGTCGCGAAGAACGATTGAATCATCCCCCCCACCGTGCCGAGTAGCCCCAATAGCGGTGTCACAGCCGCAGCCAAATTCAGTGTGCGAACGTTGGCGAACAGCCGGTCGGTCTCACGCTGACTCGCGTCGGCCATCGTCTTTTCAACCTCTGCATGCGGCCGCCCAACTTTGAGCAGCATCGCCTGAATCACACGCGACGCACTGCTGGGATACTGCGAGCAAATCTGGAATGCCGAGCGCGGATCGAAGACGCTCGACTCGGCCAGTTGCCCAAGTCGCGAAACGAGTTTCTCGGGCAAAATCCGCGCGGTGCGAAGCCCCAACAACCGCTCGATGCCGACCGCCACGACGACGATCGACATCAGTACAATCGGCACCATCAACCAACCGCCACTGCGGAACAATGTAAAGTAATTTGGCGAAGGTCGGTCTTCGATTGCGCGTGCGACCGTGTCGGGCGACGAATTGAGCGCGGCCTCGGCGGCCGTGTTGGCGTCCGACGCGCTCTCTTGTCCCCAGGCGAAGGTCGGTAAGATGACAAGCGTCATAAACAGTAACGCAGCACGCACTATGCGAACCAACATGACGGACTCTCGGCAGGGCAGGGCGGAACGTGGAAACTCATTCTACTGACTGAGTTGCTTGCGAGCGAGTTCCGCCTTGGGATGTTTTGGGAAACGCTCAATGAGTTGGGTGTAAAGTGTGCCCGCAGCGTCGCGTTTGTCGAGTTGCTCCAGGCATCGAGCGGCCTCGAACATCGACTCCGCCTGCCACGGCTGGTAATCGTCTCCCAACTCGGCATTGGCCGGACCGGCGAAGACCTGAAAGAAGGTGCGTACCGCCTGATCGTATTGCTTGGCGGCAAATTGCATTTCCCCTGCCATGAATCGCGCGCGGTAGGCGAGCGGGGTGCTGCCGGTGGCCACGCTGGCGAACAACTGTCGCGCTTCGTCGAGTTTGCCAGTTTTTTGGAGTGCAACCGCAAGCTCAAAAAGTCCCTCGTTTCGCAAAGCGTAATCGGGAAAGTCGATGCGTAGTTGTTCGAGCCAGTCGATGCTCTCAGCCCATTTTTCGACTTGCCCGGCCGCCTGTCCGGCATGGAGCAGCACCAGCGGAGCCACGCCGGGAGCCGTTGGCAGCTTGTCGCCGGCGGCGTCAAACAGCTTGAGGGCTTCGCCAAATTGACCGTTTTGGAACGCTGCTTCGCCGACGAGCCACTTCGCGTCGGCGGCCAAGTTGTCGTCAGCCACGAACGCGAGTTGTTGCTGCCAAGCGGCGATCGCCTGCGGATACCGCTTCGCTTTTAAGTTGGCCCAGCCTTCAAGGTGCTTCGCCTGTGACGCCATCGACTTTTCAGTTGCGTCGGTCACACTGGCAAAAAATTTATCGGCCGCCGTTTCAAATTCGCCCCGATCGTAATGAATTTCGCCTTGTCGGAAGAGCGCCTCGCGACCGAGCTCGCCGTTGGGTGCAACGTTCGCGAGTGCGACGAACGTTTCGAGTGACTCGTCAACCTTCTTGTCGTTCTTGTAAGCGAAGGCGAGCTCGTAGAGCACTTGTTCAGCGGCAAAATTCGGGGCCTGCTTGCGAAGTGCCTCGAGTTTCGTCGCTGCTTCGGAGTAGCGACCGGCACCGGCGAGGCTGACGGCTTCGGCGTAACCGAGTCGGTTGGCATCGATCACGCCGGCCGTGCTGCCGTCGAGCATTGCGAGCGCTTCGTCGTGCTTGCCGAGTTTTTGCAGTGCGCTGGTGGTGACAATCGTCGCGTCGCCAACGAGTGGATGGTTGGGATACGCGTCAGCGAAGCCCTTGAGCAAATCAATTGCCCGCTGCGAGTCGCCAGCCGACGCCGCCAGTCGCGCCGCTCGATAGCGTGCGTAAGGCGCGAGTGGACTGTCGGTATAGTCGGCGATCACTTTCGCAAATTCTGTTGCTGCCAACTTGGAGTCGCCGGCAGCCAGGGCGGCTTCGCCAAGACGAAAGTGAAACCTGTCGGCCAGCTTGCCTTGCGGAAATCTCTGTATCGCCGCGGTGAGTGTCGCCACGGCTTGCTTGGGCTGGTCGAGCGCGAGCTGCGATTGGCCAATGATCAGCGTTGCCTCTTCGGCGTATGCCGAGTCAGCATCGGCCGCTTTGGCGAGCAGCGGCAGCGCGGCGTCGTACTGCTTAAGTTGAAACCGCGACCGCCCCGCCAAATAAGCAGCTTCGCGCGCTATGGGATCTTGACTCACTGCAAGCGGCGCGAGTTTCTCTGCCGCGGTGGCGTATTGCTCGCTCGTGAATAGTGCCCAGCCATATCGGACCGACCACTCGGGCAGCCGCTCGTCGTCTTTGTCGACCGAGGCGAGCAGCTTCTCATATGTGATCGCTGCTGCTTTCGCATTCGCGCCTTGCAACTGAGCCTCGGCCAACACTTGCAGCGTGTTGGCCAAATCGCCACCTTCAGGAAAGCGCTCGCCATATTTGGTCGCGAACTCAACCGCCTCGGCCAGCTTACCAAGTTCGAGTGCTGTTGCCGCTGCCAAGTGCAATGCCCGGCCAGCAATATTCGGACTAGCATCGCCTGCGGCCGCGATTTCGTAGGCGGCAAGCGACTCACCCCGCGTCGCTTCTGTCGCATACAGCGCGTCGGCCCGGTCGAGCAGCAGCAGTTGCTTGTCGGCCGGCTCGATTGGCTTGGCGAGTGCCTCGTCGCAAGTTGCGAGTGCTGTGACCGAGTCGCCTAAGTCGATCTGAGCCCGAGCCTGCCAGTGCGACAACTCGACATTCGCGACGCCGGCGGCTTTCGCTTCGTTCACAATTCGCATCGCGTCGGCCGATTGGCCCGCTTCGACGTAGTATCCAGCGGCAAGGATCTGGCTGACTTCGGCAAGTGGCGACTGGGGGAACTTGCGAGCCACCTCGGCAAACGTTTGCGCAGCAGCCGCGATTTCGCCAGCGGCGTACTTCGCCGTGCCGAGTTGCTGCAGTGCGTAGTCGGCATCGGCGAAGTTCGCATTCGCAGCGGCCGTGAGCAAATCGACCGCCTCGTTTGGTTTTCCCACGGCGATCAATGCCTCACCCAATCGCAACTGAGCCGTCGCCGTGGTCAGTTCATCGGGCTGCTTGTTAAGCAGTTGTTTAAGCCGAGCAATCGCGTCAGCCGGCTTGTCTAGTTCGATCGCCGTACCGGCCAGCGCGAGTATCACCCGTGGCTCCAGTTCGTTGCCCGCATGTTTGGTGAGCCAATCGGTATAAATCGCCAGCGCCCGTTCTCTCTCACCGAGCGCATACTGCGATTCTGCGAGATAGAACTGACTCTGCGCGGCGAGTGGATCATCGGCGAACTGCTTGAGATGACCGTCAAATGCGGCAACCGCTTGCTCGTAGAGCGCGGCCGCTTCCTGTTCGTTGAGCTTCGCCTGGGCATCGCTGTATCGTGCCAGCCCCAGGTTCAACATCGCCGCCGAACGCTCGGCGAATTGTGGATGCTTGGCGAGCAGATTGGCGAACGCGGCCGCGGCCGCGTCGAACTTTCCGTCTTGAAATAGACAAGTTCCCAAGTAGTAACCGCCGCGTGCTGCGAGCGGGTCATCGCCAAACCGGTTGAGCAGTTCGCGCCACTCGTCGGCCGCCAGCGGTAGCAGACCTTGGTTTTGTAGTTCGACGGCGCTGTTAAAAAGACGAATTGCTTCGGGGTTGCTAGGCGATGCCGTGGGTTGCGCAAACGCTGCCCGACCGGCAACCAAGCCGAACGTGAGTAGTGTGCAACAGGCGATACTGGCAATATGGAATCGATCACTCGGCATGCTTCAACCTTTCGGTAGGTTCTGTCGCGTAGTCATACGCTCGATCAAAGCTTAATTATTGCGATGGTGGGCCGCGACGCCAGTCGATGTCCCCTAAGTCAGCATAAATCCGAGTGATCGGCGCATTTTTCACGGTTAAAATCGAGCAACCGTCTGGCGATTCGGCGAAACCGATGCTGCAAGCACCGCAACAACTGTTTAAGATAATCGAGGTTTTTCACTCGTGAGCACCCACGCAAATTAACACCATGAGCAAAGTCGGCGAAACCGTACAACACATCAATACAACGCTCCGGACCGTCATCTACGGTGCCGCCGTCGTGCTCGTCGGCATGGCCGGCTACATCGGCTATCAGTCGTTCACCAGCCCAAGGGCCGAACTCGAATCGACGAAGAACGACCTCGTGGAAACGCAGGCCGATCTCAAAGAAACGAGTCGCCAACTTGCCGAGCGAGAACAAACGGTCGTCGCGCTCACGGGGCAAGTCAATAAACTCGGCAGCGAAAACATTGAGCTGACCAAAAGCGTCGATCGATTGACAACGTCGATTAAGCTGCTTCGACTTAACCACCGTCTGGCGCGGATTGTGGTCCGCAAGCAGGCTCCCAATGATGCGGGCATGCTAACCACAAAATTTGACTTTGTCGAGATCAACGAAGAGGGACAGCCAATCGGTGAAACGCGAACGTTCGAAGTCGATGGCGACCGCATTTATGTCGAGTATCTCGTCGTCAAGTTCGACGATTCGTACGTGACGCAAGCCGACATCGAGCGAGGGACATCGATCTGCCTCATCCAACGCATTTTCGGCGAAAAGCAACAACCGGCCGAAGGCTACGCGATCGACCAAGTCGGCACCCGTCCGACCGGATACGACCGCGGACAGCCCGTTTCGGAGTTTGAAAAGCGAATCTGGGACGACTTCTGGACGATCGCCAACAATCGCGCGAAGGCCGAAGAAATGGGCATCCGCGCCATTCAAGCCGAAGCCCCTTCACTCCGCGTTTTGGAAGGCAAGACGTACGAGATTGAAATTCGGGCGTCAGGTGATTTTAGTTTCTTGCCGGTGAAACCGTAACGAGCTTGTTCAGAACGGCCGATAAGCGCCGGTTCCCGGCAAGCGGCGTTGATTGGCGATTCGTAATGCAATCAAATATCCTCGCCGAACTCAGCTCTCATCTGGTCCAAGTAATCGGTCGGAAAAATCTCACCGAGTCGACTCTCGTTCTTATCTGTGGCCGGTGGATCTGATGGGGACGAAGTTGGCGGTGTGTTGCTAACTTCGCTGCTCGACCAAACAATCTCTCCTACGTGCTCCTCGAACTCACGCACCCAAAAATCGACCGACATCACGGCGCCCGACAGGTCGATAGCGTCATCGCTACGTCCGGTTCTTCGTTGCCTTAAATGGCTGAACCACGTTTCGCTGTCGCTGTAATCTGCGCCGCGCGAGCGTGCCGCGCGTTGGACGCGGTGGTCGCTCGAGACGACCAGCAGCGACTTTGGCGCGCGATGCTGTTCAATTACTAACTCCAAAAGCAGATCAGCCTCGGCATACCCGCGCGCGAACCGCACCTGCATACCATCTCGCGAATAGCGATCGGGCAAACCAGGTGGTGCACCGGCGGCGTCGAAGACGATTGTTGTCACCGGCCGCAACTTATCGGGCAGATGTACGACGAGAAATGCGATCAATGCCTCCCGCGAGCCGGCAAGAGTGCCGGCTTTATCACCTTTGCCGAATAAGTCGGTGACGTGCAGCAAGTTGTAACCGTCGATGAGCAACCGCATGGCGTTTGCCTACGAGCTATAGTCGTGGCGTTCGCTAAATTCGTTGTGAAAATAGCGAGTGATATGGCTATCGACATCAAACAGATGAGCGAGCAAAGCGGCACGTACCCACATCCCGTTGCGGGCTTGGCGGAAGTACATAGCCCGCGGGTCGGCGTCGATCTCCTGAGGAATCTCGCCGAAGTGCTGGTCGCGAGGAAACGGATGCAAAATCGCCGCGTAGGGCTTCATCCGGTCGACCAGCGACCGGCTCAAACAGTAGTCCGAGAATTCAATGCCCGCGTAACTGGCCGTGTCTTCGGGAGTGTCGTGTTCTTTTTGCACGCGCGTCATGTAGAGGGCATCAACCTGCTCGATGACTGGGCTGTCATCGATCGGTTCCTCTAATGAATCAACTTCATAGAATCGCACGCGACGATCGGTGAGTCGCTGCCGCAGGTCGTCGCGCATCACGAGCCGCGGGTGGTTAGGCGAGATAAAGATGAGCCGGACGTTCTCGTATTCAGCGAGCAGCATCGCCAGGGACCTCACCGTGCGGCCACGACCGATGTCGCCACAGAATGCGTAGGTCTTGTGTGCGAGCCCTTTTGTCAAATTCTCGCATCCAGGGAGTTGCTTGAGCCGCTCGAATCGGCTGGCAATCGACGAGTCATTCTCGCCTGTAAACTGAAACGAACGCTGTAAAGTATAAATATCGAGCAATGCCTGTGTTGGATGCTCGTCGGCTCCCGAACCGGCATTAACGATCGGCACACTTCGCTGACCGGTTCGCTCAAGGTCGTTCATCAAATAAGCGCAGCTCTCCGCCAGTCGCGCAATGGGGGATCGCATGACAATGAGGTCGAAATAACTCGAAAACATGCGAATCGAGTCGAATCGCGTCTCCCCTTTGGTTTCCGACGAAGTCGATGGGTCGCGGACCTCGTTGCAGGTGATACCGAGAATTTGGCAGGCGGCCATGAACGACAGAAACGTTCGGGTCGAGGGCTGAGTGAAGTAGAGCATCGCCCGCTTGTGGTGGAGCTGGTTGATGAGAAAGTCTTGCCCGCTGCGGTGCTTCGAGAGCAATCGAATCATATCGGCGACGCCCGCCAATTCGTCGAGCAGAGTCGTCGAAAGTTGGCCTGAAAAAATTACGTGCCTGAGTCGATTGCCACGCGATAGCTCGGGCAGTTTGGTGCGCACGGGACGACCCAGCCGACCGTCGTAAGTGAGCAGGTCGCGTTCGTCTTGCGTCTGTGGACCGCGTTTAAGAGACTCGTCAGTCGACATTGCTCGCACCGTTTTCACCGCCCGCAACATGACTGGCATCCTCACTGCGTTCGCGCGTCTTCGGCCACACCGTCAAGCGTTATCGCACGACTTGCCGAATGCGTCAAGTTGCGTCGTCGAGTCGTGCGGCCGTTAATCTGACACTCGCCACCGATTGGCGAATAGCCAAATTAGCAGCAACAGCAGCGTTGCGAGATAAACCAGTGTCGCACCAACGTAGGCTGCGAAGAACAGAAAACCGCCGGTCGCTTCGGTCGCCGCACTTGCATCGCGGCCACTTGCTTCAAAATCGAGCGGCAGCGAAAACACTGCGGAAAAAGGGCTCAAAATGCCAAGCCCGCGGATGACTTCTTCGCTCGCTGTGCCACTGAGAAACGTGAGCGCGAACACCTGGGCCGCAACCGGCAACACAAAAATCGTTAGCAGCACGATATAAGTGGCGACCAAACTTTGCGAAGTTTTGCTGAACAATGTCGAGCAAACGAGGGCCGTGACAGCCGTCGTCACACAAGTGAGTGCAACGACCAACAGGTACGACAGAATAGTGAGAATATTCGGTAGATAGCCGACGGGCATCACCAGGGCTAAGATCACTGGCCACAGCAGAAAACAGGTCAGCACACTCGAAACCCGCAGCCCTGAGAGCAATTTGCCCCATAAAATCTGCGACGGCGTGATCAGCGTCGTTAATAGCAGATCGAGCGTCTCGCGCTCGCGCTCGCTGCAAACGCTCCCAGCACTGAAAACCGGTCCAACAAGCAAATTGAACATCAACACGTATCCGACGTACCAAGGTGCCCACTCTGGTTTGACGAACAGGCAGATGGCCATCAGGGGGAGTGCCAACCCCATTGAGATCATAATCACCAACCTCAGCATCAGCGTCCCTTGGCTGAAAATCTCGCTGCGCATCTCTTTGTCGTAAACGGGATTCGCGCCATCGTCGAGAAATGTCGTCCGCTTTGGGGGAGCGAACATCCGGTCGGGCCATTCGTCGCGAGCGATGTAGAGTCCGACCGCTTCGGTTGCTTCGGTTTCGAGGTCGACCACTTCGCGCCCTTCGCTCCCGAGATCGGCCGGTTTCAACAGTCGTCGCGATACGTGATAGCCGAGTGCAATAGCGAGCACCACACAGACGGCCGGCACGATGACCGTCGCCACGAACAGCCGCACCGGTCCTTGGCCCAGCCAATTCCAAACGAGCACGCTGACCAGCACCAGCGGCAAGATCATCAAGTAGCTCACCACCAGCGACGCGCTCGTTCGCTTGAAATAGCTGCTTGCCCAAATGCTGATCATGCCGAACAGCAGCACCGACGCCATCATCGACGCGTAGGTCGAAAGTACCTCGAGCGCGTTCACTCCGCCGAGTGGGAGACAGAGCATCACAATCGGTAACGAACAGAGCATGAGAATGCCCAGGTGGCAAAGCGCCGCGAGTAGTTTGCCAATCACCACCGCACCAGGACGAATCGGACTGGCAAGCAGCATCTCGTAGCTTTGCCGTTCTTTCTCGCCCGTGATCGCTCCGGCGGCAAAGCTGGGAGTCATCAGCGACGCCAGCACATATTGTCCTAAAAAAAACAAATTCACGAGCCGCTGGGCCGCTTCGGGCCGCGCGAGGTCGAGCAACTGATCCTGCGGCCAAGCCGCAATCACCAACCCCCCAAGCGCCGCGATGTAGACGAACAACAACAGAAACGAGCGCAGCAAGCGCAGGTTGCTGAGTAGTTCGTATTGCAGCACCGGGTTTTGGGTGAGGTACATACGATTGTGTTAGTCGAATGTCGCCACCGTCGCTAGTCGGTGAAAGCGTCGCGAAGGACTATCCACCTACTGGCAACGGTGACAACGAAGCTCTCATGCCAAAATAAACTGCATCGCCAAGTCGATCTGACGTTCGATTGCATTGTTCTCGGCCGTGTGTTCTTTCCACCAGCGGCTAACGCCTCCTTGGCGTTTGGTAATTTTACCAATCCAGCGACCCGTCTGGCGGGCGAAAGTGCGAGAGTTTTCTGCCGGCCGCAGCTCCTCGGCTGCGACGACACGTAGCACCACAAGCGTTGGTATTTCTAGCTCGCGACACTCGCGCAGCAGCGTCGACAAACCGGGGCAGTGGGCGAGTGTTTGGCTCTCTTCTCGTTCTCCGGAAACCACTCCCACGTGCAATCCAGGCAGGGCGGGGGAGCGTGCATCAAGCGTAAGTTGACCACCCACACCGTCGGTCACTGCGCTGGCGAGCACTAAATCGCCAATGGTTACTTGGTCGCTCGTCGCTATGCCCAGCAGCACGGCCAGTCGTGGTCGGTGTCCTGCCCAAAGTGCGCGAATGTGCTTCGCACCTGGCGGTGTTGTCTCGGCGCGTATCGCAATGGTTGTTTCACCGTTAAGTTGGCCGAGGGAAAGGCGAAACCCGTCGCCGGTGACATCACGCTCGCCCGTCATGCGGTCGGTGACGCGGGCCATCATCTCGGGCGACCAGCAAACGAGCCCCGCCGGCCGCCGACCACTGCTGGCATCGGCCGAGCGCTTTGGCGGATGCTCGACCTCCGCGCTGTTGGTGGCCGTGGCAGACTTATTCATCAAGTACGACGCGGCCATGCGCACGATCCAGCTCATGTGTCGCTCGTCGTGTCCACAGGAAGTTCGATCACTAGTTCGGCCCCTATCACCTCGCGATTAGCAATTGTAACCGTTCCTTGGTGAGCCGTCACAATACGCCAGCACTTGGTGAGCCCGAAGCCCAACCCTCGCCCCGCCTCGCGGCCGCTAAAGAAAGGGTCGAACGCATGTTCGAGTTCGCGCTCGTTGAGTCCCGGGCCGGTATCCTGTACACGAATCCGAACGTTTGGAGTCGCACTGTCCGCGATGACAGCGATGTGTCCTCCTCTGCCAATCGCTTCGATCGAATTCACGATTGCCGCCCGCAGTGCGACGCTGAGCTGAGTCGCATCGCCCGCAATCATCGGTAATTCTTGCGGCAGATCGAGGTGTAAATCAATCGAACGATCCAACACGTCCGCTTCGAGTTCGCTGGCAACTCGCCACAACAATTCGCGCAACGACAATGGCTCCATCACAGGCACCGGCGGTTGGGCGAAAAGCATCAGGTCGCTAATCATCTCGTGAGCGCGAAGCGACTGTTGGTGAATGGCCGTAAGCGCCCGTCTGCGGTCGGGCGATTCTTCGTCGACGAGCAGTGCCTGAGCCCGGCCCGCGATGTTCGCTAACGGATTGTTGATCTCGTGGCTCGCGCCATAGGCCAACTCTTGCAACGACGCCAACTTAGCGTCGCGAAAGCGCGTATCGCTAGGCGGTATCGCGATCGTCGCCAAACGGCGAGCGAGTGCCGGAACGCGGCGCTCGATGCCGGCGTGCTCTGCCAAGTAACGCGAAACGAGTGGTGGCGAGACGGGAACTTGTCTTGTCACTCCTTGCACTGCTCGCCGACAGTCAGTTACGTAGTCGCGCCACCGACCATCCGAGAGTGAGCCGTCGCGTAGCTCAGCGGGCAAGAGCGCGAGCGCCTGTCGTGCCAAGTCGCGACAGCGGGTCGACTGCAAGCGCAGCCAGCAGCGGTTCTCGCTACCCGACCAGGCTTCGACTAGCTCGGCAGCGCTCTCACAGAGCAGCGAGACGCACGTTTGCTGCGACACTTCGATGTTGTGTAGAAAACCATCGGCCCACACCACCAACCACGCATCGGCGAGCAGCGCCTCAGCGACTTTCCATCGGCTGTGCGCCGCATCGGGTTCGAGCAACAGCCATTCTAAAGCGAGCACCGACGCATCGGCGACGGCCACCGGAGGTAGCGATGGCTCTCGAAAGGGAGCAGGTAGCCAAAGCACGCCGATGACTCTCTATTTGGGTCACTACTTGGAAGTGACCGTCTCGACATCGAGCAACTGACACACTCGCTGGCCGAGCTGTTCGACATCGAATGGCTTCTTGACGAAGTCGTTCGCGCCAGCGTCGCGGAGCGCTTGGATGCGCTCTTGCTCGACCATGCCCGAGATGCAAATGATTTTCACCTCGTCCATCGTTTTGTCGTTCCGCACAAGTTGGCAAACTTCCATGCCGTTGATGTCGGGGAGCATGACATCGAGGATCACCAAATCGGGGCCAAACTCTTTGATCAACATTCCGGCACCGAAACCGTTGTTGACCGAGCGAATGTCGAAGCGGCCATCGCGGGTGAAGTGATCGACGAGCAAGTCGACCAAATCCTGGTCGTCGTCGACGATCAGCAGCTTCCGCTTGCCACTATCGAGCGCGTCGGTCGGAATGCCGTTATCGCGCATGAAGGAGTAGAGCTGTTCGCGCGGGATGCGGCGGAATCGGCTCCCTGGTACTCGGAAACCTTTGAGTTGTCCCGAATCAAAGCAGCGAATAATCGTCTGTTGACTGACCTTGCAAATCTTGGCAGCTTCGCCAGTTGTGAATACCGTTTTCATGGCTCTCGAACCACCTCTTTCCCTATCGATGGTTAATCGCCGGGCGCGCCCGAGGGGGTGGGCACTCTATCACCACGGCAGCGGATTTGTGGGGCGACCACCGGCAACGGGAGTTGCGGGTTTCGCTGGACAACATCGCTTCGCAAGCCGATTCGTGCCACACGACAACAACAACGGGCCACGTTACAGGCATCGTGGTCCCCGTGTCTTGTGCGGTCGATCCAGTTTGCGTCCTCGGCCAAGATTTAAGCAGGTTCCGGCAACGCTGCAAATAGCAATAGTCGCCACAAGTACCGAACTTACCTCGCTTGCCGATTGTCTGCGAATTATAGGGAAGCTGGGGGCCGCGTCAAGATTGCTTTGATTTGCGCAAGTTGTTGATTAGTAAGGGCTTGCGACAAATGCAGGTGAAAAGCGGGCCGAAAATATCGGCGAGTTTCGCGATACCTGAGTCGCGTTTCGCACTGAGTCGAATCGACTCACTTAGAACGACAACATTTTTTTGTACTGCAACATTCGCTGCTCAATGTCATCGCGCGAAACCTTTTGCATTCGTTCCAGCCCAAAACCTTCGACGTTGAAACTGGCGGTGATTGTACCGTAGGCCATTGCCCGCTTGAGCGTGGCGGGCTCGAAGTCATCTTGCTCGGTAAGGTATCCCATCATGCCACCTGCGAAACTATCACCGGCCCCAGTCGGGTCGATCACATCGGGCGTCGGGTAAGCGGGCATGACATAGGTTTCGTGCTCGCCAAAAAACATCGCTCCATGTTCGCCTTTCTTGATCACCACAAACTTCGGACCCATCTGTCTCACTCGGTGACCGGCGGCGACCAAGTTTTCGGTGCCAGTCAAAAGCTTGGCTTCGCCGTCGTTGAGCACCAGCCCGTCGAGCCGCTTGAGCAATTTGTCAAAGTCGGCCCTTTGGGTGTTAATCCAAAGATCCATCGTGTCGGCAACCGCGAGTCGACAACCGGGTATTTGGTCGAGCACCTTTGCCTGCACTGCCGGCACGCCGTTGGCGAGAAAGACATACTTGGCCCGTCGATACGACTCGGGCAACACCGGGTCAAAGTCACCAAACACGTTGAGCTGTACATCGAGCGTCTCGCGGTCGTTCATGTTCGGCAGGTAGCGACCCGTCCAGGTAAACGTCTTGCCGCTTGCGACTTGTTGCAGGCCCGAAGTGTCGATCCCCCGCGCTGAGAGCAGCTCGGTATGCTCGATTGGCCAATCTTCGCCCACGACGCCAACCAGTCGCACTCCTGTAAAGAAGCTGGCGGCGTAAGAAAAGTGAGTCGCCGAGCCGCCAAGCAGATTGTCTCGACGATCAGTGGGAGTTTCGACATTATCAATGGCGACCGATCCAACAACAACAAGCGGCATGGTGATACTTCTCTGAAATCTTCGGACAAATAGGGGCGCGGTGCGAGCGACAAAGTATCGTCCAACGAACGTCACCCTGGCAAGCGGCGCTGCGATACCCAGCAGCAACCAGTCGCGAGTCGGCTACCCCGTTTTTGCGCCCATCTACCTAAACATCGCAGCGATGGTGCAAAACAGGGCGAATTTTGTTCGCCCGCGCGGACGAATCCTCCGGCATTTCGCGGGGAAATGCCACGACGCGACGCGCATAATTGTCGGAATTAACGCTCATTGATGAGGTTTTATTGAACCGTCGTGTCACACCTGCGGCTTTTTTCTCTCGTGAAAACAAGCCCCTGCCGTCCGAGTGTGCGCGGTGCGAAAACATGAACCAAGGCAAAAACAGCCGCCCCGAGACGCTGGCAAGCGCCACGGAACCCTCACCATGAGAAACCCTCGGCAAGCAATTCGCTACCACGTTTTTTGGCCATTGTCCAAAAATTTAGCATCGCCGTTCCGGGCGTGCGCGTAGTACCCCTGACTCGCACGGCCGGAACGGCCAGGCTGTGTGACATTGTGAGTTGCTTACAGTTACAATAAAGCCGAGTAAAAATGCCAACCAAGGACAACTCCTGAAAGTCATTGTATGAAGACTCACCGTTGCTGTTGGATGCGACTCGCGCTGGTGATTGCCTGCGGCAGCGTTTATCTCTCAAGTCCCGGGCCGCTACGAGGCGCGGAATCGCCGCCGAACATCGTGCTGATTCTCGCCGACGACCTTGGTTATGGCGACCTCGGGTGCTACAACTCCGAGTCGCGGATTCCGACGCCGAACCTCGATCAATTGGCGCGCGAGGGGATGCGATTTACCGACGCCCATAGCCCTTGTACCGTCTGTACTCCGACGCGCTATGGAATCATGACCGGACAGATGCCGTTTCGGATCCCCCACGGGGGCCGAGTGTTTTCGGGTGCCGGTGGGCCATCGCTGATCGCGGCCGAGCGACTCACGCTACCAGAGATGCTCCGCGACAAAGGGTACACAACCGCCTGCGTCGGTAAGTGGCACATTGGGCTCACGTTCTACGACGACGACGGACAGCCGATTCACGATGGTAGCCCCGCCGGTGCCAAGCGAATCGACTATAGCCGTAAGATTGAGGGCGGGCCGGTCGATTGCGGATTCGACCAATTCTTCGGCACCGCTTGTTGTCCGACAACCGATTGGATTTACGCCTACATTGAAGGGAACAAGATTCCTGTTCCGCCCAGGGCGCCACTTGATCGCAAATCGCTTCCCAAACATGCTTACGCCAACGACAATCGGGCCGGCATGGTCGCCCCCGACTTCGATCTCGAAGAGGTCGATATGAAGTTCCTCGAAAAGAGCCAGCAATTTCTCGAGCGACACGCTCAGCAGTCGCCCAACAAACCATTCTTCTTGTTTCACTCGACCCAGGCCGTTCACCTGCCGTCGTTTCCCGGTCGAGAATTTAAGGGCAAGACCGACTCAGGACCGCACGGCGATTTCATTTTTGAACTCGACTACGTCGTCGGAGAATTGATGGTGACGCTCGATCGCTTGAAGCTCGCCGACAACACATTGGTTATTTTCACCAGCGACAACGGTCCCGAAGTCCCCACCGTCTACCACATGCGGCACGATCATCAGCACGATGGAGCACGTCCTTGGCGGGGTGTGAAGCGCGACAACTGGGAGGGGGGACATCGCGTCCCCTTCATCGTCCATTGGCCCGGCAAAGTACCGGCCAACACAACATCGAGCCAGCTCACGTCGTCGACCGACGTGATGGCGATCGTCGCCGACATCGTCGGCGCGAAACTCCCCAACAACGCAGCCGAAGATAGTTTTAGCATGTTGCCCGCGATGCTTGGCACGGATCGCACCGAACCAATTCGTCCTTTCCTGTTGCAACAAGGTTTCGGCGGCGCAAGATACCTCGCCATTCGGCAGGACAAATGGGCCTACTTGGCTCACAAAGGGTCGGGGGGCAACAACTACGAGAGTCACCCTCAGTTAAAAGAGTACCAATTGCCCGACACAGCTCCCGATGCACGCGGACAACTTTATGATCTAGAAGCCGACCCGGGCGAGACGCGCAACGTCGCGCTCGTCCATCAGGAAATTGTCGACGAACTCGAATCGATGCTAAAACAGTCGATTAAGAGTGGTCGCAGCGCGCCCGAACGATCCTCAACCGATGATGCAACGGAACAATTGGGGAATAATTCACGCGTCGGCAATCGGTGACATTTTTATTCAAGTCTTTCTCACAAAACCCCCAACTAATGGCACTGGCTATGATGTCGAACTTCACTCACGCGTTCGGTAAGTGCGCGGTGGCGCTCGTGGTGGCCTACTCGGCCCTTGGCTGCGCGCGCGCCGACGAGCCCGAACGCGATACGTTGATGTCGGGCTACCTGCTGGTTCCTAACGACCGCGTCGCCGACGAGTTCGACGCGGGATTTTCGATGTATGTCGCGGCTTGGCCCCTGCTCGAGCAGTATCCGGGCAACAAGTTTCAGACCGGTTTGTTCGGTACGTGGATGTTCGCGAAGTATGACGACAAGCCGACCGAAAAACTGTATTCCGACATCGAAGGGGGGCTCGGTTGGTGGCGTGATACGCAGTTCGCCACGCCGACGCCGAAGTTCATCATGGGAGCCGTGGCACTGGGGTTCAGCGAGTGGGCCAATGGGCCGGGCGCGGGAAAGGGCCGCGATTGGGACCAGCCGAAGGGCAAGTATGGTGTCGTGCAACTCAGTCCGAATGTGCTGTGGCCCCCCGATGGATTGAATCTAAAGCAGGGGACGTGTGGTGAACTATTTGGCTACGGTTACTTGCCGCTTCCACTCATTGAACCAAGTTCGACCACAGCCGGTGCCGATGTGCCGACCGGCAATCAGTGTTGGACACTGTTTCTCAGCTCGGGCAATTTCAAAGGGCCGGTCGCCTTTGTCGCTCCCTATTTTTGGTCGAGACCAACTGTTGCGAAGCCCGAACTGGCCGGCCGGTTTCTCGACCTGAGGCCATCGGACCCGAACCGCGCGTTGCAAATGGAAACGCAGTTCGTTCCCGCAATGCAAGCCCAAGATGCCGAGGGCAATCGTTACGCTCGGGTCGCGCCGATGCTGTACCCGATCGACGCAGCCGGCGAATCAGCGGTGGTGCATCGAATCACCTCTTACAATCGACGTGCGCTGTGGGACGACGTATCGACATGGTTTGCTGGGGGGGCCGCCGCGAGTGGTGAGATTCGAGTTGCCGATTCGGTTGTCCATAAGTTTTCTGGGCGCGGCGGCGCGACTTGGGGCATACACGAACCAGGGGCCGCGAGAGAAAATCGGATACTTGTCGATTGGCAATCGTTCGCCACACCGATTGCGTTTGCCGACGATACCTTCGGATACCAGTGGAACGATGAATTGGTCGGACGCCAAACGATTGGTAACGGGCAGTGCGTTTCGTTGCCCGAGTTCTATCGCCTCGACGCGAGCCAACAAGGGAAGCCGCGCTGGCGAGCCATCCGCCCGAGCGACGTTCCGCCCGAAACGAAGTTAGCCGAGGCGGAGTTTCAAAGGCCAACTGCCGTCCGACCTGAGCCTTATGTGACGCCCGATGACCCCGCCAGCGATTGGAAGTCGCCGGGACCATCGGCAGGTCCGTTCACTGCCAACCCGGGCGATGGCAGCGAGGTGACTTATTACTGGTATCGCTTCGCCGATCAGCCGGCGATGCTCAACGCCGACCTAACGGACGATGAGCGAGAGTCGCTGCAACGCCGCGTCGAACTGATTCACAAAAATTGGACCAAAGACCGCCAGTACCTGCCGCCCCCCGAGCGGGGCGAGTTGGCCGACATTGATGCCGCGTTGATTGTGACTCCGCCTCCGGGCATGGAGATTGGCTATGTGCCAATCGCAACGCGGCAAGCCCTCAAGGAATAATTGACCTAGCTGGACAGCGACAAGCGGTCGATCGTTAATAGCCAGGATGACAAGATCGGCGCGATCAACGGAAAAAAGCGAAGCGGCAAGAAAGGGGTTATCCAGCCAATCCGCCCGATCTTGTTATCCTGTCCATTTTGGAAAGCGAGTTACGACGCTCGTCTAATTCGCTGTTCAGCGACAAGTCGTTGTTCGTTTACAACTCAAACACAGCACCGGTATGGCTTTCGCTAAACATGGTATTTTTCATCAAGAATCATCGGCGTTTATCCGCGTCTATCGGCGGTCCCCGGAATCGGTCGCATCGCAACCTGGCGCTGTCCAGTGAGACGTTAACGCGTAGGGCTCACTCATAAGCCGAATCGGCAGCGATGCAAGGCCACACAGCGTCGCTCGTTTATGCTTCGTCTCTGCACGAAGGGCTAGCCACTTTCGACAACATGAGCCCCCGGACCGGGGCGGCTGGTGAACATCGTCGGTTCGATTCTGATCTTTGCCTGATACTCCTTAGCGATTTGCGCGGCGACGCGATCGACTGCGCTGGTTTCGACCAGCGTCACGGTGCAGCCGCCGAAGCCCGCACCAGTCAGGCGGCTGCCGATGACGCCGCCAGCCATGCCGATGGCGTGGGCGGAGTCGACAAGCGTGTTGAGCTCGTCGCAACTGACTTCGTAATCGTCGCGAAGCGAGGCGTGGCTGGCGTACATCAACTCTCCCGCTTGCTGCCAGTCATTGGCCGTAAGGGCCGCTCGCATGTCGAGTACCCGCTGGTTTTCGCTGATGATGTGACGAGCGCGACAATAGACGACATCCTCCATCTGATCCTTCAACTTATTCAGGGCATACATGTCGGCATCGCGAAGCGCCTCGACTTTGAGCTGCGTCGCGGCTGTTTCGCACTGGCCACGGCGGATCGGATATTCGCTGCTGGCGAGTTGTCGCTTGACGTTGCTATTTGTGATCAGCACCGTGACGTTCGGATCGGTGAATGGCACGGGCGTCGTTGCGAGCGAGCGACAATCGAGTTGCATGAGCTCGTCAACCTGACAGAGCGCACTACTGAATTGATCCATGATGCCGCACGGCATGCCAACGTGAAGGTTCTCGGCCCGCTGACAAAGCTTCGCCTTCTCGCGGCCATCCATCGGCTTGCCAGTAACCGCTTCGCAGAGCGTTGCCGTGGCGACCTCGAGCGCGGCGCTGCTGCTCAGTCCGCCACCGAGCGGTACGTTGGCGTGAATCACAGCCTGAACGTCACCCAGTTCGTAGCCGAGTTTTTTGGTTTCGACCAACACGCCGCGAATATAAACGCCCCACAACGGGAGGTCGTCGGGGACCGATTTTTCAGGTTCGATCGTGCAGTGCTCAGCGATCGCATCGCTGAAAACTGTGAGGCGATCGTGGTCGACCGTATTGACTGGCCTGCCGGCGGCAATCACCACGAAGCGTTCGATCGCCATCGGCATCACGAAACCATCGTTGTAGTCGGTGTGCTCGCCGATCAAATTTACCCGCCCGGGTGCCATCACAATCCACTGGGGAGCGGAGCCGTAATGATCGGTGTAAGTCTGGCGTGCCTGATCGACCATTTTGGCCAGTGGAATCATCGGAAGCATAGCAGTGCCCCCCCGAAGCGATTGCGAAAATCGCGGCCGCCGCCAGCCGCCAACCCGGCATTGTAGCCCGATCGCGAGTGCTTCTCCAGAGACTCAGACGGCCGGTTGCTCTGACAAGCGATCGGCAAACTGCCGCAGACTGGCGAAGTTATGGAAAGACTGGGCGTTGTCTCCCGCGATGCTGTCGATGTGCCCCAGGGCTTGTCCGCCAAGAACGACGTGGGTCGATTTGGGCACCGATACGAGCCATTCATTGAGTTGGTGCGAAAAATGAGAATTGTCGCCGGTGTGCGAGACGCTTAACCAGAAGAGCGTTGGTCGATGTTTTTCGATGGCCTTCGTAAGCGTCGAGAAGGGAAGCGAAGTACCGAGCGACGTGGCCCGCCAACCGGCTTCGATGAGCATCAGTTCGACGAGCGTTGTCGCGAGTCGATAGTGGTCGCCCGAGGGAGTGCCGCCGAGAGCGACCAGACCCTTTGCTTGCGGCAAAATGGTCCGTAGTTCATGCAGAATTCGCGCGAGCATTTCACATGCACGATGTTCCTGGTAGACCTCTAGGTCGCCACACTTCCAACAGTCGCCGATGCGGTGCATGGCGGGGGCGAACAGTTCATCGGCGAGTTCAGCGATCGTGCCACCGCCGAGGAAATTATTGAAAACGAGTCTCCGCGTCAGCTCGGCGTCCCCCGCTATCAAGGCATCGACGAGCGTTTCTATGGAACGTTGCCGGTTGTGTGCACCAGTTCTTGTTCCGGGGGGGAGACCCAAGAGCTCCGGCCGCAAAACCGTTTGATCGCCTTGGCGTATCAATTGCACCACGTCGCCAACGCATATTCGACGATGTCCACCTGCCGTCCGCTCGGTCGGCACCAAACCCTGATCGCACCAACGCTTGAGCGAGGATTCACTAACGCCGATAGCGCGTGCGACCTGCTTGGGACTGAGCAACTGCTTCATCGATGATTTCTGTGGATGCCGATTGGCTGGTCGCGGTCCAACGAGCGCATAGCCAGGACGTTCTGGGAAACTGTAGCACGACAGAAAACGTCGCCCAGTCTCATTCGTAAGTTCTTATGGGAAGAGGGTTTCTGACGGACAAAGAATAAAAATGAACGAATTGGACGTTTTTAGGGTTGTGGTTAGGTTTTCGCAGCGGTAAGCTTTGTAGAGAACGATTTGAACGATTTTGGCGTATCAATGCTTCCTCCAGTCTGAAGCGTGTAAGGAAATCTGACCATGGCCAGCAAGACGACCCGCAAAACTAGCGAACCACAGCCGGAGGTTAGGCTTAGTCGAGCGCTCCGCGAGCGAGCGGTTAAAATCCACGAACGCAAATTGAGCTTCATTCCCAGCGAACAGTTTAGTGCTAAGTGTAAATTTCGAGAGTGCGAAATCGATAAAGTGAGGGAAATTGAGCAAGGTCTGCTCGACGCGCCGGCGATTCGCACGGCGGGTGGGTTGCCGGCTCACCTTGCTCGCATGTGCGCGACACCGCTGCTAACGCCTGACGAAGAATCGGCCATCTTTGAGCGGATGAATTATTGCAAGTTTCGCGCAGAAGCGATTCGCGTCAAACTTCGGCCCTCGCGACCGAGCGTTTCGGCCATTGACGAATACGACGACATGATAGAGCGGGGCGAGCGTCTGCGGAACTATTTATTGCAGGCCAACACTCGCTTAGTGATGTCGATTGCCCGCAAGTTTGCCGATACGCGCAATCCTTTCGACGATCTTTTGAGCCAGGGCATCGCGTCGCTGATGCATTCGGTCGAGAAGTTCGACTTTGGTCGCGGCTATCGCTTCAGCACCTACGCTACCTGCGCCGTACGACGTGAACTCTATCGCATGGTGATGAACCGCAAGAAGCAGTCAAGGCGATTTTCGACCGGCGCGAGCGAACTGCTCGACGGGTACACCGAGAGCGAAGAAGAACAGCAATCGCCTCAGGCCCGGCTCGACAACTACAAGCAACTCAGCGTTGCCGTTGGTGAGATGATGGAAGATCTTGACGAACGCGAGCAAATGATTCTCGCCGCACGGTTTGGCCTTGACGAAAGCCGCAAGAAAGCGTCGTACAGTCACTTGGGAAGTCGGTTGGGAATCTCCAAAGAAAGAGTACGCCAACTAGCCAATCGTGCCTTGGACAAGCTGCGCGACCTAGTTCCCGAGCATCAGCTTGAGCGATTTCTCGACTAAACCCGTTGCAACTATTCTAAGAATAGCTGCTTTAACCGAGTTGAAATAACGAGTAAGGCTTCGCAAGAACAATCTTGCGAAGCCTTACCGTTGAGAGAGGTTGCTGAATGTGGGTCAGGTTGCTGAACTGGCATACTCCGCTGCGAAGAACTCTTTACTATTGGTTGGATCGGCCTTGATTGTGCGGGCACCCTCTTTCCAATTGGCGGGGCAGACTTCACCGTTCTTTTCAAAGAATTGTAGTGCCTCGACCATCCGCAGTGCTTCGTCGATGCTACGTCCGAGCGGCAAATCGTTGACCACTTGGTGGCGGACGACGCCTTCCTTGTCGATCAAGAACAACCCACGAAGCGCTATGCCGCCCGGCAATTTGACGTCATAGGCATCGGAGATCGACTTGTCCATATCGGCGACAAGCGGGTATGTGATCGGGCCGATGCCGCCTTGGGTGCGTGGCGTGTTGCGCCATGCGAGGTGGCTGAATTTGCTGTCGACCGAGACACCGAGCACTTGCACACCCAACTTCTCGAACTCGCTATTGCGATCGGAGAAAGCGATGATCTCGGTCGGGCAAACGAACGTGAAGTCGAGCGGGTAGAAGAACATCAACACGTGCTCGCCACGATAGTCTGACAGCTTCACTTGCTTGAACGAGCCATCGGGCATCACGGCATCAGCGGCAAAATCGGGGGCTTCTTTGGTAACGAGAACACTCATCATGCACCTCTCTTCGTCAGGTCGAATTGGTTTTAGATAATTTGCCGCCGAAGCGTGGCGAACAGGGCAGGGGGGCGGCGATTGGTGTGAAAACTCAGGGGAGTGGGGGACTGCTTCATCCTCCCGCCACAAACCCATTTATACGGCGGAATACCACTCTGGCAAGGGACAGCGAAACGCATGGCTCTTATGCAAACCGATCATGAATTGCCTTAGCCTGCTCGCGAATCAACTGCAATTCGCCCGTATCTTTTCGCGCGAGATTCTTGAGTTGCATCGCCATGCGATTATTCCCTTTAAGCGATTTTTCGTTACGTGCCAGAAAGTCCCAATAGAGCGTCGTGAGGGGACACGCTTCGTCGCCGGTCGCCTGTTTGGGTTTGTACCGGCACCCTTTGCAGTAGTTGCTCATCTTGCTGATGTAGTTGCCACTTGCGCAGTAGGGCTTGCTGGCCATCACCCCATTATCGGCGAACTGAGACATGCCGAGCGTGTTGGGCAGCTCGACCCACTCGACCGCGTCGACGTAGACGGCCAGATACCACTCGTGAACCGCCTTGGGATCGACCCCCAAAAGCAATGCGAATAGGCCGGTAACCATGAGCCGCTGAATATGATGGGCGTAACCATAATCGAGCGTCTGGCCGATCGCTTGTCGGAGGCAGTGCATATCGGTTTCACCGGTCCAGTAGAAATCAGGAAGCGGCGCGGTCGCGCCCAACGTGTTGCGATCGATGTACTCGGGCATGTAGTGCCAATAGATGCCCCGCACGTACTCGCGCCAGCCAAGCACTTGGCGGATGAAGCCTTCGACGGCATTCAGCGGCGCGGCGCCATCGCGATAAGCCTGTTCGGCCGCCGCGACGACTTCGCGGGGGTCGAGCAGTTTGAGATTTAGCGACGACGAGATCCGTGAGTGATAGAGCCAGGGCTCGTCGGTCCACATGGCGTCTTGGTATTCGCCAAACTTAGTCAGCCGTTGCTCGATGAAATCGGTCAGCGCCCGGCGCGCTTGCTTGACAGTGACGGGCCAGTCGAAGCGATCGAGCTTGCCGGGGTGTGACGAGAAACGCGCGTTGACGAGTGCGATGACCGCGCTGGTCGTGTCGTCGGCACGAAAAGCGACCGGCGACGGAAAGTTACCCGGTCCCTGTTTACCGAACGTGCCGCGATTATCGGCGTCGTAATTCCACTCGCCCCCCTCTGGTTTGCCTTCCGTCATCAACACGTTGTGTTTCTTCCGCAACTCGCGGTAAAAGAACTCAAGCCGCAATTGCTTGCGACCCTTGGCGTGCTTGGCGAATTCGTCGGGCGTGCTGTAGAAGTGGCGGTCGACGAGCGTTTCGAGCGAAACGTCGGAGTATTCGGCGACTTTCTCGATCGCTTGCTTCACTCGCCATTCGCCCGGCAGCACGATCGTCAGCCGCTCGGGATTGAGTCGCTCGATTGCCCGTTGCAATTCACCGGCGAGCGTGCCTACGTTTCTACTGTCGTCGAGTTGCGTGTATTCGACGCGAATGCCTTCGTCGCGCAAATCATCGCGAAAGTGTCGCATGGCGGAGAGAAAGAGCGCGATCCGCGCTTTGTGAGTCCAAACGTGCGTCGATTCTTCGTCGACTTCGCCCATCCAAACGGCATCGCGATCGGTATCGAAGGAATCGAACAGTGCCGAGTCGCGATTGAGTTGGTCGCCAAGGACGATTGCCAAGTTGCGGATAGAGTTCTTCGACATAACGCTAATCGAACAGACGCTGTTGTTCAGCCTTCGTCGGCGAGTATTTTTCGATGTAGCCTTTCACGCGGACCTTACGGGCCGTGTTATCGCTGCTCATGTAGCGAATTTTGCCATAGACTTCGCGCTCGGGACCCCACGGCCGGTCGTAGCGTCCGAGCACCCAAAAGATGCCGCTGTAGCTGTTGGGGTCGCGGCCATCGATTGCGTATTTGTTGTTGAGCTGCAGCATCGTTTCTAGCGCCGACTGGGGCGTCGGCGACCATTCGAGAATCTTTTTGCCCCACAACATGCGGAGATAATTGTGCAACCGCCCAGTGCTGACGAGTTGCCACTGGGCAGCGTTCCAAAGTTCGTCTTGGGTCTTCGCCTGCTCGAATTCCTCGCGAGTGTATTCGTGTTCGCGCTTGTCGCTCGCGTGTTCGGCGAGCGACTCTTGCGCCCAGTCGGGAAGCGACTCGTAATCCGCGTAGTCGCGCTCGCGGCTACACATGTTGAAGCCCAACTCACGCCAAGTAATCAGCTCGTCGAGAAATCCCTCGGCATCTTCGTCGAGGCCCCACCAACCTTTCGATGACCCGTTGGCTTTGCCTGACAGCTTGGTTGGGTTCCAGCCGGTCGCGTCGGCCACCGCAGCGAACACTTCGTGCGTGCTGATGTGGCCAAAGTGCAACCAGGGCGAGAGCCCACTTGCCGCGTCGGCCTCGGGCTGATTGCGTTCGCTGTAACGATTGAGTCGCGACTTGATAAATGTGTCGAGTTGCTTTCTTGCCGCGACTTCGCCCCCGACAATGTCGTCGACCGCCGGCACCGAATGATCGATCGGCAACTCGGCGAGATAGGCAGTTGACTCAACCCACGATTCAACCGGTGACTCGGGCCAGTTGTCGAGAACCGCCTGCGGCAACTGAGCATCGCGGAGATCGACGTCCGCGAGGTCATCGTCGGGGCGTTCGTCGAGATAGTCGGGCAGTGTCTTCTGCAGAAATCGTCGTAAGTCATAAGCACGCAAGTAAGTTTTATCGGCCACTTGCATCGGCAGCATTCCATTGCTATCGACAAGCTCGAACCGGCAGCCAATTTGCCGCGCGGCGGCACGATGCTGCGAGGGGAGGAAGAAGCAGGGATAGTCGTCGCTCACGACCACCGCCGCGTTTTCGGCTAGCGACTTCAGCAGTCCTTTGCCTGCACCTTTACGAGGCTCGACGTAGCAATAGTAGCGAATATTCGTCTCGGCGAAGCGCCGAATATTGTCGCGCATTCCTTGTATGGCAAAGTGGTGCAAACGGTCGCTGGCCCACTCGTAGTCACACCTGATCGCTTCGAGAACCACGAGCGGCTTATTGAGCTGTTGAGCGAGTTCCACCGCCCGGTCGAGCGAAAAATTCCAGTTCCCCCGACGAAACGCTACCATCCAGTAAAGCACGTAGTCGCCTGCTGTGTTGGGTTCGGCATCGTTGAGGGTCCGAATGCGGTGGGTTGGACAGTTGGGCATGTCGATCAGGCGTTAACAGTGGGTTCGCGAAGTCCGAGACTCTATACTTGCGAAATCGACTTGGCAACTTGGCAACCGCGGCGATTGATTGCGAAGCAAAGTCAGGATTTCGGGATTGACCGGATCGTCGGGATGAAAGCTTGCTGCTGATCGCAGAAATCCGCGTCAATTCTGCCGCTCTCGACATCGTAGTAAAACAAAACTCGCTGCCATTGACGAGCTGTCGAACGACTCGTCGGGCATAGCTCGGGAATAGGTGTGACGGTAAAAGTCGAAATCAATGTGTCAACCTTTTCTCGCGAACACAACCATGACTTATCTCTTGGAAGACCCCACCTACATCTGGATCATCGGCGCGACTGCTCTCACTTTCGCCGCCGTCGTCTGGCAGCAGTCGGCCAGCCGCGCGGCGTTCTTCGGCATAGTGGCGGCCGGGGTTTTGACGCTCGCTTGCGTGGCGTTCGAGTGGCTTTGGGTAACGCCCCGCGAGGAGCTTCGGCTCACGCTCGGAGACGTGATGGAGTCGATCGAAGCCAACGACATGGAGGGAGTGCTGAGTTACATGTCTCCGACGGCAACCGAGAGCCAGCGACTGGTCACCGACTTAATGCCCAAGCTCGATATCAAGAAGGCTCGAGCGATTAGCGGGGTCGAAATCACCCTCGATAACGACGCGCATCCCTCAACCGGCACCGCCAAGTTTCGCGGCTTGTTTCAAGCACTCCACAAATCGACAGGCGTACAGGGTGCCAAGCCGCTCGAAGTCGAAGTCACCTTTGTCCGCGACGGCGAACGCTGGTTGGTCGAAAGCTATGCGTCGCCCGAAGATTTCCGCAGCCAAGCCGCGAAATTGAAGTGAGCCTCGCGCTATTCGTCGTACTCGGGATAACGCTGGCGAAAATGGGGACCGTTTTGCGGTGTCGGACCGTAGGGTGGCTTTCCGTATTGTGGTGGATGGGTGTAAGGATAGCCGCCCCCGTTACCGTAGCCCCCGTTACCGTAGCCACCGTAGCCACCGTTGCCATAACCGAAGTCGCCCGGATAACCGTAGGCGTTGCCATGTGGGAATTGTGAGTTCTGGTTGAAAAAACTTCCCGAGAGCAGCGATTGCCGCCAGGCGTCGTGAAAGCGTTCCCACTCGGCATCGATGCCGCCGCGCCCGTTGCCCCAACTTTGTACTTGGTAGCTGGCATCGACCGACCCGTCAGTTCCGCGAATGTTCGTCCGCGTGCGGCGATAGCTGCTCGTCACCGCGCGTGGGTCATCGAGACCCTCGACCGGCGCGATGCGATCGAACTGGGCGACACGCGCTCCGGTCGCCGGATCGTGTGTGTAGGTGCTAGCACGGAACGCCCAGCTCGGTTGCTGTTCCAGTGCAACTTGCGGCTGCGGGCAATTGGCACAAGGCTGTGCAAAGCTCGTGTTAGGAAACACTGCGAGAATCGCAGCGACGAGTGCTCGGGAAATCATGTTGCTACCTCGAAAAGCGGCCAGCGGGGCACGGCGAGCCATAGTTCCAGATTAGGCAGCATGTCTGGGCAATGACATCGTTTTTCGGTCCGAATTCGATTTCCAGAGCGGTCACCGGGCCGATTTTACCGAAAAATCAATCTGTGAGCTCCCATTCGGTCGCAGTTCGGGTTTACCCGAATTCACAAATTGCAGTTATACTGCCGACTTCATTTGTCCTTCGGGAGCCCCCGCGTTGGCTCCTTGGCTAACCTCTCGCCTCACGAGTCGCTTCCATGAGTGCCCAACTAGCTCCCCCGCCCGGCGAAGCTGCCCAGAATATCATCGAAGATATTCACGCCGAAGGAATCGACGCCGGTCTCGACATCGCCCCGATGCGACTCGACCGCCCCCCGGCATCGACCACCGAAATCTTCTGGCCCTACGTCATCGGCTTTGTCTCGATTCACGCGCTCGCGCTCTTGGCGTTTGTGCCCCAGTTCTTTAGCTGGACCGGCGTCGCCCTCGTGTTCATTGGCAATTACATCTTTGGCTCGCTCGGCATCAACTTGGCTTACCACCGCATTCTCACCCATCGCGGCATGGTCGTTCCGAAGTGGCTCGAGCACACGCTCGCGATCCTCGGCGTTTGCAGCCTGCAAGACGCCCCGGCGCGATGGGTCGCCATCCATCGCATGCACCACCAATTTAGCGACCACGACCGCGACCCTCACAGCCCGTGGGTCGATTTTCTATGGGGCCACATCGGTTGGCTCATCTATCAAAATAAATACATGGCCACGGCCGACTTCTACGACCGCTACGCCCGCGATCTATTGCGCGATCCATTTTACTTTCGGCTCGAACGAAACATGCTCGCCTACTGGATTTACATGGCCCATGTCTTTGTGATTTACGGGCTGGGCCTCGTCGCCGGCTACTTCATGTTCGGCATGACTTGGCAAGCGTGGCAATTTGGCATGAGCATTCTGGTCTGGGGAGTGTTCGTGAGAACCGTGTATGTGTGGCACATCACCTGGGCGGTGAACTCGGTGACTCATCTCTGGGGCTACCGCAATTACACGACCAAGGACCACAGCAAGAATCATTGGCTGGTGGCGCTCTGCACCAACGGCGAAGGTTGGCACAACAACCACCACGCCCAACCCCGCTCGGCCGCCCACGGCCATCGCTGGTGGGAGATAGACCTTACCTATTGGACGATTCTGCTACTCGAAAAAGTAGGCCTCGCGAAGGAAGTTGTGCATCCCAAGAAGTAGGGTCCGTTGCGCGGTCTGACACAGCAGATGAAAGGTCCGCTCAGCGGTTCCGACTTTCCGTCTGTGCCATTCGACGGCGACGTGGTAACTTCCTAGCTATGCCGCCCTCGATCACACCTCGCTACTCCAAGGATCCCACGCACCGCTATGGGATTCTCACGCCTCGATTTTGGCATGGGATGCGCTTCGGCACTTGGCTGAAGCTATTGATGAAGCACAATTGTCGGTTGACGCCGCGCAACATGATCACCGCGGCCACAATCACTCCCTGCTCGATCTTCAACAGTGTAGCCGGCGGCTTTCAGTCGCTGCTCTATGGGCGCAAGATTCGCCGCCAAACGCTGTCGGCACCTCCATTGTTTGTGCTCGGACATTGGCGGAGTGGGACCACGCTGTTGCATGAGTTCTTGATCTGCGACCCCGAACATACTTTCCCGTCGACCTACGAATGCTTCGCGCCGCAACACTTTCTGTTCACCCGCCGCTGGATTGCGCCACTCACCTCGTGGCTGCTGCCCAAGCATCGGCCAATGGATAACGTCCCTTTGGGTTGGGATCGGCCGCAAGAAGACGAATTCGCGCTCATCAATCTGGGTCTGCCCTCTCCCTACTTGTGCTGGGTCTTTCCACATGATGGACCTGTCCATAGCGACTACCTCACGCTCCGCGATGTACCCAAACGCCAGCGCCGCCGCTGGCAGTCGACCCTCAAGATGTTCGTCAAAGCGATTGCCGTCCACAAGAACAAACGCATCGTACTGAAGTCGCCACCTCACACGGCGCGGGTCAAGTCGCTGCTCGAAATCTTTCCCAATGCTAAATTCGTGCATATCGCCCGCCATCCGCTCAAACTCTATCCATCGACTGTAAGACTTTGGAAAACGCTCGCCGATGTGCAAGGCTTGCAGCCCGACCTTGAAGAGTACGACTGGATCGAAGAAGAAGTGCTGCAAAACTTGGAGCAGATGTACGCAGCTTACGAAGAAGATCGCGACTTGATACCCGCAGGGAACCTGAGCGAGATTCGCTACGAAGATCTCGTCGAAAACCCTCGCGATACGATGCGATCGGTCTACGATACACTGGCCCTTGGAGACTTCGCCCGCATTGAACCTGGTATCGATAAGTACCTCGAAGACTCCAGCGAGTATCAGACGAACCGCTTCTCGCTCCCTGCCGATGTCGAGCAGAAAGTGGCCGAACGGTGGGCAGGTTACTTCGTGCGATATGGCTACCAAGCGATCAGCATTTAGCGATCAGCGAACCGATTCCGCTGCGAAGCAGCGGCGACGCTGGCTGAACGCTGAAAGCTTCACGCTGCGCGGCCCGGCATTTTTTTGCCTTTGAGCTGGTAGACATACGCCAGCACCTCGGCGACGGCGGCGTAGCTGGCGTCGGGAACCGGGTGGTTGACGTCGACTTCTTTGTATAAGAGCCGCGCCAGTGGTTTGCGTTCGACGATCGGAACGTTGTTCTCGAGTGCCAGACGACGGATGCGCTGGGCGAGAATTCCTGCTCCTTTGGCGATTACGACGGGGGCGCGCATGGTCGTCGGGTCGTATTGAATCGCGATCGCGAGTTCGGTCGGGTTAGTGACCACCACATCGGCTCTTGGGACCAACATTCCTATTTGGTTCATCGCCATTTGCCGCTGAATCTGGCGACGGCGCTGGGCAACTTGAGGATCCCCCTGCATGTTCTTCAGCTCTTCTTTCATCTCTTGATGCGTCATCTTGAGATCTTGCTCATGTTTCCACTTTTGGAAAGCAAAGTCCATGAGCGCGAGCAGCAGCAGCGCTCCGCCAACCCACAGCAGCAGGTCGATCACCAAACGGCCGAGCGCAACGCCAATCTGTGGTAGCGTCATTTGATTTGCTAGCAAGATTTTATCCTGATTCGCGTAGAGCAGCGACAGCGCCACCGACGAGACGATTACAACCTTGAGCAGCCCGAACCCCAGCTTCGCGGTTCCTTGCAGCGAAAATATCCGTCCCAGTCCGCTGATCGGATTGAGCCGACTCACATCGGGCGCCAGTCGCTCGGGCACCCACAGAAAACCAAGTTGTCCAACACTCGCCACCACGGCGGCCAGCATCAACGCGCCCAACATCGGCAGCAGCACCATCGAGACGCCCGCCAGCTCGCGCTGCAGCGTGCCGCTCACCAGCAGCGTGTCG
>JBGSRO010000034.1:0-17724 GCA_041737535.1 Pirellulales bacterium
GGCGAGCAATTCTTTGGCCTCTTGTTGCTGGGCGTCGCTGACGCGGCCGTCGGCGAGCCAAGGGACGAGCACATTTTCGAGCACGCTCAATTGCGGCAGCAAATGATGCTCTTGAAACACAAAGCCAATCTTGTCGCGACGAAACGCGGCGAGCCCCGCCTCGTCGAGCGCGAACGGGTCGACCCCATCGAGCGACACACTACCGCTAGTCGGCGTGTCGAGTGTGCCAATGATCGCCAGCAGTGTGCTCTTGCCCGAACCGCTCGGCCCGAGAATCGCGAGACTGTCGCCCGCTTCGAGCGCGAGCGTGGCATCGGCCAACACCACCAGCGGCTCGGCCGGTGTCGGGTAGCTCTTGGCGATGTGCTGGACATCAAGCAACGGCATAGCGAGCCTCGGAATAGCAGATTTAATCGACGGCGTAGGTCGCGAGCTTCTCCGCGATTTCGGCTGGTAACGGTAACGAAACGGGCGGCCCCCCTTCGACCAACCGGCAACAGACGCTGGTCATCTGGCCTTCGGCAATGAGCGTCGTGTCGCGTCGCACCCGAAACGAATAGGTCACGCTCTTACTGCCAATGCGAGCGACGCCGACTTCAATCATGAGGTGGTCTTCGCAGCGAGCGGGACTGCGAAAGTCGCAATGGGCGGCGACGCGAGGAAAGCTGATTGTCTCGCCGTCAACTTCGCTAAAAACACTCAGCCCCAAGCTTCGCAAGAGCGCATGCTCGGCCGATTCCATGTAGCGAAAGAATGCGGCGAAGTGGACGATGCCCGCCATGTCGGTGTCGCTGAACTCGACAAATCGGCGGGTGACAAATGGCTGTGGCATGAGCACGAACGATCTTTCGTGTGCCACTGGCTCTGCCAGTGCGACAAGGACACCGGCTACTCGTTCGACCACATCCACTGGCGGAGCCAGTGGCACACTCGGTTGTGGCCTCTCCGGCGGTCGACGTTCAGTCGCCTACGTAGGGCATCAACGCCATGAAGCGGGCCCGCTTGATCGCCTGCGACACATGGTGCTGGCTCGTTGCCGTGCAACCGCTCTTGCGACGACTGACGATGCGGCCGTGGCGGTTGGTCATTTTGCCGAGCAAGTCGAGGTCTTTGTAGTCGACATACATCGGACGCGGACGCACGCCCTCGATGTATAGCGGATCTCGCTTGGCGGCTTTCTTGCTACTACGCTTCGACATCTTGATCTTGGCTCTCGACGAACTTTGGTAATCTGGTCAATAGACGAAATAATCGCCCGGTCTGAGGTCTCATTGTAAGTCCTCGGAGTCGGATCACAACCCCCAGCGGGCCGATGAAATGACCGCGATTCGTCAGAATCTGCTGCGTCACGTAAAATAAGGCAACGAGGATACCTATGCTCGAAAACGTCTGGAAAGTCTTGCTCGAACTCGCTCCCTGGCTGTTGCTGGGAACGGTCGTTGCTGGCGTTTTGCATGTCGTGCTGCCCCCCAATTGGTTTGCGCGGCAACTTGGCGGGCGGCTCGGTGTCGTGAAAGCGGTGCTGCTCGGCGTGCCGCTGCCGCTCTGTTCGTGTGGTGTGATTCCGGTAGGGCTTTCGCTGCGTCAAAGTGGGGCGAGCCGGGGTTCGGTCGTGGGATTTCTCGTGAGCACTCCCCAGACGGGGGTCGATTCGATATTCGTGAGTGCTGTGATGCTAGGCTGGCCTTTCGCCATTTTTAAAGTCATGAGCGCTGCCGTAACGGGCCTTGTGGCCGGGTGGTTTGTCGACGTTACCGAAACTCGCGGCTCCCAACTTCCAGTCGCCAGTTCCAACAGTCCTGCACCACCTCGTGGCACTGCTGCATCCGAATTCTTTGGCCACGTCAACATGCTACTGCGCTCGATCTGGCATTGGCTGGTGATCGGCGTCATTTTGTCAGCACTGCTTTCGACCTACTTGCCAACCGATGGACTCGGCTGGGTTGCTGATTACGGCGCGTTGCCTGCGATGCTGTTGATGCTCGTGATTTCGCTACCGCTCTATGTCTGCGCCACGGCATCGGTTCCGATTGCGGCTGCCTTGGTAGTCGCTGGTATGCCCATTGGTGCTGCGCTCGTGTTCTTGATGGCCGGTCCGGCGACCAACGTCGCGACTGTTGGCGCGGTTTACAAGACGCTGGGCCGCCGGGCGCTTGTCATTTACCTGCTAACGATCGTCGTCGGCAGCATTGCTGGTGGGTTGCTCTTTGAGTCGCTCGTCGCGGCCGGCGCTGTCGTCCACCCGCACGACCACGAGTCATTTTATTGGCTGCGAGCCGCCAGCGCCGTCGCACTCATCGCACTGTTCGTTAACTACGGGGCAACCGACCTCGCCGCTTGGCGACAACGACAAATGACAAAGCGTGTCGCCACTCACGAAAATGCTATTGAAGTCGACGTCTACGGAATGACTTGCCAGGGCTGCGTTAGCAAGCTCACAAAAACACTACGCAGCGACCCACGCGCTCGAATGGTGAGTGTCGAACTCTCGCCTGGCCATGCGACGGTAGTGGGCGACCTCGCCGCCGACGATGTGACACAACTTATCGAACAAGCTGGGTTCGGCGTTCGCGAAAACACAAAGTAAAACGGTTCCCCGGCCCGGACAGAATGAGTTCAGCGCAAGAATCAAAACGGGCTGGGGACCCGTTCTACTCGTGGCACGACTCACTTCGCCACCGCTGCCGGTTGTCGAATGACCATCAGAAAATCGTTGAGTTGCCCCACGTACTCCGGCGGTGGTGGGTCGTTGTGACCGGCACCTTCCCAAGTCTCGAACTTTTTGACTTTGCCGGGCACAGCCGCGAACAAACGTTTCGCATCGGCAATCGAAACCAACTCGTCACGGTCGCCGTGGGTTTGAAACACCGGGCCATCATATTTTGCAATCCTCGCGATCGAGTCATAGCGGTTTTGCATCAGCTGCTTCACAGGCAAGTACCAGTGTAGCGCCGCTGCCGTGTCGACCATGCGCGCAAAGGTGTTTTGCAGCACGACCGCCTTGGCTCCCTGTTCGGCAGCGGCAGCAATCGCCACACCGCCCCCTAGCGAACGCCCCATCAGCACAATCTCGTCGGTCTCGACATTGTAGCGCTCGGCCATCCACTTCTGAGCGGCGATGCCATCGGCGATGACTCCGGCTTCGTTGGGCGAGCCCTCGCTCTTGCCGTAGCCTCGATAGTCGATAATGAACACGGCCGAGTTGAGCTGGTTGCGAAGATTGTTCATCCGCGCGGCATTGCGGGCAACGTCCTCGCCGTTGCCGTGAAAGTAAACGATTAAATTGGCAGGCTCCGCGCGATCGAAGAGCCAGCCATGCAGTTTCGTGCCATCGGCCGACGCGAACTCGATGTCTTCGTGCGGATAGCGATCCGCTTTCCAATCTCCAGCACTGGCCGGGGGAGCAGGGTAGACGAGCCAGCGTTCGAAGGTGGTCATAAGCAGCAGAATCAGGAGGTAGGCAACGAGCAGCGTGCGGATAATCCGCCAAGACCAACGCTTGGCACTACTGTTTTTAGGTTGTTCTTGCTTTTTCGCCAATTCTGGCATCTTCGTCCTCGCGCTCGCTAGGTTGAATAAAAACGTCGACATCCCTCGAATAATTGGCCTAAGCCGACCGACCGTCACTAAGCAGTCGAAATCGCGATTCGCGACGCCCGGCCAAGTTGACCCCATCGAGCCGCAGGCGACAATACAGCAGCGACCAATTCGCGAAAACCAGGCCAATCAAGAACATGCCGAAATCCCCGCAAATGACCGCCGCAGCACTCATCGCTGTTGTGCTCGCACGAATTTGCAACGCCGGCACACTGCTGCTCAGCGACGGTCGGGCCATTGATGGCGACGTCGTCAAAGTCAGCAGCGTGGCCGAAGACCCTTTTAGTCCCAAGGCGATCGCGGGCGAAGTCACCACCACGCCCATCGTGCTCGTCGACGACGGACTCAGGCGTGTCTACGTCAACAATAAACACGTCAAACAGGTGCTCGATGTCGAGCGCGAGCGGAAGATTCGTATTCGCTTGTGGCAGAGCGTGGCCGACCGAGGGGGCGGAGTGACCCGCGTCGGGCGGTCGATCAACGTGACTCCTTTCGATGAGTTCGGCCGTCGGATCTACGAAATGCAAAGCAGCGACGGTCCGCTCGCTGTCGTGCAGGGCATCACCGAAGTCACGGCCGACTACGCCAAGCTCGAAGGACTCGTGGGCCAGCCACGTCCGATCGTATGGGACATGCGGATAGCCACCAGCTCGATTCCCCGCGACACGCTCGCCCGCATTCTCAAAACCGCAATCCAACAAGACGACCTCGACGCCCGGCTGCAAGTCGTCAGGCTCTACGTTCAAGCCGAACGGTATCCCGACGCTCGCAAAGAACTCGAAGCGGTTGTCGTCGACTTTCCCGAACATGCCGAAGACCTCAAGGGCGAGTTACGACAGCTTCGCCAACTCGCCGCGCGCAGCATCTTGAAAGAAATCGACCTCCGCCGCGACTCGGGACAACACAAACTTGCCTCGGCATTGCTCGACAACTTTCCCACCGATGGCGTCGCGGGCGAAACGCTTCAGCAGGTGCGGGGAAAGCTGACCGAATACGAACAATATGCCATACAACAACAGCAGGTCGCCGAATTGCTCGCCGGCGAAGTCGCCAAGTTGGTCGACGCTCGGCATCGCAAGCTAGCCGAGTCGTTTGTCGCCGAGGTGAAAGCCGAGGCGTCGCCGAACACCATCAATCGCTTCGCCGCCTTCTTGCGTCTCGCCGAAGACGAGGCGCTGTCGGCCGAAGAGAAAGTGGCGGTAGCGCTCAGCGGGTGGCTGCTCGGTGTAAGCGAAGCTGACTCGACATTCGCAGTTGCGATTTCACTGGTCGAGGTACGCGAACTCATCCGGCAATACTTGGTCGAAACGAACGCCGCCAAGCGAGCCGAAATCATTGCCGCGATGCGGAGCCTCGAAGGAGGCACCCCCGAGCGAGTAGCGCTGTTGCTGAAACAAATGAAGCCCCCCGAACCGCTGATACCCGATTGGGAAACGTCGCCCGGTTGCTACAGCGTGCCCATCGAAGCGGGGCAAGGGCTCGCACCGGCTTCTTATCTGGTGCAATTGCCCCCCGAGTACGACCCGCTGCGAAAATACCCAACCATCGTCTCCCTCAACGGCCTCGGCTATCGCCCTGAATTACAGCTCGACTATTGGGCGGGGAGTCCGGTCGAAGGCGTCGGTCGTCGCGGCCAAGCGATGCGGCAAGGTTACATCACAATCTCCGTCAATTGGCAACAGCCTCACCAGTTCGAGTTCACCGGCTCACTCCGCGAACACGCGGCCGTGCTGTCGGCACTGGCCGATGCCGTGCGGCGGTTCAGCATCGATACCGACCGGGTCTTCCTCACAGGGCACGACATCGGTGGCGATGCCGCTTGGGACATCGGCCTCGCTCACCCCGACCTGTGGGCGGGCGTGATTCCGTTCATTGCCGAACCGAAGAAATATGTCCCCCGTTATCGCGACAATGGCCACTATGTTGCTTGGTACATCGTGCAGGGGGAACTCGATGGCGGAAAAATAGCGACATACAGTGCCGAGTTCGATCGTTATCTCGGATTAAGCTTCGACTCGACGCTGATCGAATACCAAGGCCGGGGGCACGAACCTTACAGCGACGAAATTCAGCGGCTGGTCGACTGGATGAACCGTCGTCGTCGCGGTCCGCCCCCCGTAGAATTCGAATGCTCGACCATGCGACCGTGGGATAACTTCTTTTGGTGGGCCGAGGTCGCCGACATTCCCGAGAAGTCAATCGTGTTGCCGGCCGCCTGGCCCCCCAAGCGCGGCGTGCGACCTACCACAGTGCGCGGCCGCAAGTACGCCACCAACAAGATCGCGCTCTACTCGCAAGTTGGCCGCGCCACAATTTGGTTGAGCCCCGACGTGATCGACTTCGAGAAACCGCTCGAGGTCGAACTCAACGGCCGCAGCCTTATGGGCCGCGATCGGTTCATCGCGCCCGACCTGTCGGTCCTACTGGAAGACGCTCGCACCCGCGGCGACCGCCAGCATCCGTTTTGGGCAAGGCTTGACTGGCCGTAGTTTGTGCAAAAGTGCGCGCCGTTCCGTTCAATCGGGGCGCCCTGCCCACGCCGCGCTAGCCGGGTGGGCATGTTTAGAGACACTATCCGTTAGACAGTTTGCATTACCCATTCGGACAAAACACAATCAGAAGCCTCCGCAGAGAAATCGCTGCAAACGCGACGACTCGTGTGGGCGTCACGATTGTGGGTGGTATTTTTGGCAGATTGCGTGAGCTGAGATGCGAGCTTTACGCCGAAGGCGTTGTGTCACACAGCCCTGGGTTGCCTCGGCGCAGCCGCGGCTACCCAGGGTGACTGACGACATTGTTAAACTACCCCGACGGGGTTGCGCCCTTCGTCTGGCGAAGTGACGTAACGCCGTTGGCGTAAGCTTTTTCTGGCTCCCCTGACTCAAGGTAGCGGAGGCTGCGCCGCCGCAACCTTGGGCTTCAAGACGAAACGCCGTTGGCGTAGGAGGAGATGACGCTATGTCTACGTTTTTCCGAATTGTGGTTCCAAATTGTGGTTCTGGGTACGACCGGCTTGATCACCCACAATCGTGACGCTCACACGAGAATCGTCGTCGTAATCACCAAACACCTATGTTAGATTGTTGGCAGGAAAGTTCCTAACCGAAGTCGATAGAATTCGGTGGCGTCAATCGTGGCGCTTTAAAGTGCAACGACGTTGGCTTCGGTATTGTCACCCAAAGGGTTATGAACGCGTGAATCGTTCTTCGCGAAACGCGATCAAAACGATCAAAGCGTGTTGCGAATTCGCGTTCGCGTGCTTAGCCCGATGACACCTCCGTCGCCGGGGGGTTGACCTGTGAATCTCCACCCACTCGCGACGGTGGCTACAATAGAGAGAAGAATTAAACCGGCGACCTGATGGCCACCGCTCCTTTGCTGATCAATCTCCAGCCTCCAGCCATTCCGAAAACAACATGCTCCCTCGCGATATTCTCAAGCGTCTCCCTTCGGTCAGCGAACTGCTCGACAAACCACAAGTGCGGGCGGTCATTGACCGAGTTCCGGTGCGCGATGTGACGCAGCGGACGCGGAAGTTTCTTGACCGGGTGGTTCGCGAGGTGCAGCGGCGATCGGCCGATCTGTCGATTCCGTCGATTTCGGAACTCGCCGAACGTGCTGCCAAGTTCTTGATGAATGAACACGAAGCCCAACCGCATGTGGTAATCAACGCCACCGGTCGGTTTTGGAGTAGCGAATTGCCCTCGCCGCCGCTCGCTGACGAGGCGACCAGCCGCGTGCTGAGGATGGGCGATGGCTACTGGCATGTCGCGGCAGGGCGCGAGGAAATCGAACAGCGAGTCGCCAAACTGGCAGGTGCCGAGGCGGCGCTGGTGCTCAATAGCCACGCCGCGGCGCTCTGCGTCGCGCTGTCGGCTGTGAGCGACCAAGGAGTCGCCATCGCACGAGGCGATGTGGGAACTTTGGCTTGCGGCGCGCGGGTGAGCGAACTCGCTAAGCTGGCCGGCTGCCCGCTTCGCGAAGTCGGCGCGAGTGATCAAGTGACGCTCGATGACTACAGTGCGGGTGGAGGCAATCTGGGGGGCGCTGTGCAGATCGATTTGGGACACTCGACTGGTTCCGCCAGCGAGTCCGTCGATACCGCCGCAATGGCGACGTCTGTACATCGGCATGGCGGGCTGTTGATTCACGATATTGGGCTCGGTCCGTTGGTGAGCTGCGAAGCGACTGCTGGTTATCTGCTCACGACCGCAGCCGATGTTGTGGCAGCAGGAGTCGATATCGTCGTGTTGCGTGGCGATGGCTGGCTTGGTGGACCGAGTTGTGGGTTGCTCGTTGGCAAGCAAGCGATCGTCGAAACGTTGGCCACAAGCGCACTCGCGCGGATGGCGACCGCCAGTGCCGAGACGATCGCGGCTCTGGCAGGGACGCTCGATTGTTACACTCCGGCTGAGCAAGCGAAGCTGACAATTCCGTTGCTATCGCTCGCGACGGCCCCGCTTGAGAACTTGCGGACAAGAGCCGAACGGCTCGCCCCCCAGATCGCGGCCGCGAGCGATGTGCTCTCGGCCAAGGTCATTGACATCGCGGCCGACGCAGCACCGGTAGGAATGCCGCGGCTGGCGTCGGTGGCGATTGAGGTAACCCCGGCCGCCGAGCGAATCGCAAAGCTCCGCGCGCAGGTTGCCGAAGCGACGCCCACGATTCGATTCGTTGACAAAGGCACAACTTGGTTGCTCAACATGCGAGCGGTGCTTCCGAGTCAAGACATCGCACTCGCTTCGGCGTTCGAGCCTGTTGCTGAGGTGGAAGTGACAGGTGATGTGAGCGAAAACGGTGTGCCCAGCGACGAGGCGTAGCTCGTCGGCTAAATTCCAAGGATTAGACGTCAGAAGAATGAAATTGCGCCGGGGTATTTCCAAACTTCACCATTGTTCGCCTTAATCGCAGCGACGATTGGAAACACGACGGCGAGAACGCTCAAGACTATTAACCCAACTATTCCAATAGCGACAAACACCAAGATCACGCTTAGAATTACATAGAGCGTGCTAGAGATAATCCAATTCACAGCGTTCTTGCCATGTTCGTCGATGATCGGGTAATGATCTTTCTTTATTTGCCAAATCGCTATCGGCACAACAAAGCCAGCCAGTGGAACCGCATAACCGGCCAGCAGCGAGAGGTGCAGTGCCATAGCCCATTGGTTTTCGCTCAATCCGTCGGTCGAGCGAGAATCACTGCGACTTGGCTGTGGCTCGTCACCGCGTAGCAACTTGGCCTTTGCCTCAGTAAATTCTTCGTCGGATAGCACACCGGAATTGCGCAGTCCGTTCAGTCGTTCGATTTCGTCGGCCATCGACATGTTGAGTTACTCCCAAAAAACAAGCGGACAGGACTAGCTCGTCGACAACAGGCCGATCTTGGCACAAAAACTCACTGATACTCGCTCCGCTCCCAATCCTCTACTTCGCGAACGCTAACCTTTGAGCAGCTTCCGCAACACAAAGTTCAAAATCCCACCATTCCGGTAGTAGTCGAGTTCGACCGGCGTGTCGATGCGTACCGTCGTTTCAAATTCGATCTTCGTGGCATCGAGTTCGGCGACCACTTTCAGTTGCTGTCGCGGTTTGAGATTGTCGCCTAAACCGGGCAGGCTGAAGGTTTCGTTGCCTGTGAGACCGAGCATTTGCCACGTTTTGCCTGCGGCAAATTCCAAGGGGAGCACACCCATCATCACAAGATTGGAACGATGAATTCGCTCGAAACTTGCCGCCAATACCGCGCGCACGCCCAGCAACAACGTTCCCTTGGCGGCCCAGTCGCGGCTGCTGCCGGTGCCGTATTCGGTGCCTGCGAGTATGACGAGTGGAGTCCCATCGGCTTTGTATTTCATAGCCGCATCGTAGATCGGCATCACTTCGCCAGTCGGCAGGTAGGTGGTGATGCCCCCTTCGGTGCCGGGGGCCAGTTGGTTGCGGATGCGAATGTTGGCGAGCGTGCCGCGGGTCATCACGCGGTCGTTGCCACGTCGACTGCCGTAACTATTGAAGTCGACCGGTGCGACGCCGCGCTCTTGCAGATAGACACCGGCGGGGCTCGTCTTAGCAATGCTCCCGGCAGGCGAGATGTGATCGGTGGTAACCGAATCGCCCAACAGCGCGAGGCACTTGGCTCCATTGATCACGCCAATCGGACTCACGCCGGGCGTGATCTCGTTCAAGAAAGGAGGCTCTTGAATGTAGGTGCTCTCGGCGTTCCAGTCGTAGATGCCTCCTTCGCTCGTGGCGATGGCGTTCCACTTTTCGTTTTTGTCCCAGACGCCGTCATATTGGCTACGGAACATCTCAGGCAACACGCTATTGGAAACAACACGTTGCACCTCGTCGCGAGTTGGCCAGACGTCTTTGAGAAAGACCGGCTTACCATTTGCGCCTTCGCCGATTGGCTCGCTAGCGAAGTCGATGTCGGTTGTCCCGGCCAACGCATAGGCAACCACCAGCGGCGGGCTGGCGAGGTAGTTGGCTTTCACATCGGGGTTGATGCGTCCCTCGAAGTTGCGATTGCCGCTGAGTACGCCCGCCACCACCAAATCATGTTCGCGAATCGCATCACTGATCGGCCCGGGGAGAGGTCCACTGTTGCCGATGCAGGTCGTGCAACCGTAGCCGACGGTGTAGAAGCCGACCTTGGCGAGTTCTTTGTCGAGTCCGCTCTTCTCGTAATAGTCGGTCACCACGCGGCTGCCCGGCGCGATGCTGGTTTTGACCCAAGGCTTTGCCTGCAATCCATGGGCGGCCGCCTTTTTGGCGACCAGCCCGGCCGCGATCATCACGCTGGGGTTCGACGTGTTCGTGCAACTTGTGATCGCAGCAATCACGACGCTGCCGTGATGGAGCGCAAACGTGATACCGGCATTTTCGACACTTACACCTTCGAATCCAGGATCCGCGACCGCAGTCGTGATGGCGGCGGCTCCCTGAGAATCGGCCAGACCGCCCCCTTCGGCGACCCAAGTGCTAGTGCCCGAGCCGTTCGACTTTTCATAAACGTCGCTCAGATCGCGTTGCCACTGCAATTTCATCGCCGTGAGCGCGATGCGGTCTTGTGGTCTCTTGGGACCGGCGAGCGCGGGGACAATAGTCGACAAGTTGAGTTCGACGACATGAGTGAATGTTGGCTCGGGGGCGTCGTCGGTGCGGAACAAGCTTTGTTCTTTGCAGTAGTTCTCGACGAGCTTCACTTCGTCGTCGGTGCGGCCAGTCAAACGCAGGTAGTCGAGCGTTGCCGCATCGATGGGGAAGAAGCCCATCGTTGCGCCGTATTCAGGGCTCATGTTAGCGATTGTCGCCCGGTCGGCGACCGGCATCGCGCTGACACCGGGACCGAAGAACTCGACGAACTTGCCGACGACTTTCTCATTGCGAAGCTGCTCGGTGACGGCCAGCACTAAGTCGGTCGCCGTCGCCCCGGCGGGGAGCGAGCCAGTGAGTTTCATGCCGACCACTTCAGGCATGAGCATGTAGATTGGCTGGCCGAGCATCACGCCTTCGGCTTCAATGCCACCGACGCCCCAACCGACGACACCTAGTCCGTCGATCATGGTGGTGTGGCTATCGGTGCCCACCAGCGAATCGGGAATGGCGACTTGTCCGCCCCCATCTTCGTCGCGAAGGAAGACACACTTAGCCAGATACTCAAGGTTCACTTGATGGACGATACCGGTCCCCGGCGGCACCACACGAAAATTGTCAAACGCTTTTTGTCCCCAACGCAGGAATTCGTATCGCTCGCGGTTCCGCTCGAACTCGAGCTCGATATTCATATCGAGTGCTTTGTCGCCCAAGAAGTAATCGACCTGAACCGAGTGGTCGATTACCAGATCGACCGGCACGAGCGGGTTAATCTTATTGGCGTCGCCACCGAGCCGTTGCATGGCGCTGCGCATCGCCGCCAAGTCGACCACGGCCGGCACGCCGGTAAAGTCCTGAAGCACAACGCGGGCCGGCTTAAAGGGGACCTCGACACCGGTCTCGCCCGACTTGAGCACCCCCTTGGTGTCGGTCCAAGCGGCCAGCGCCTTCACATCGTCTTCGCTCACAACATAGCCATCGCAATTTCGTAGCACCGACTCAAGCAGCACGCGAATCGAGTAAGGGAGCGCGGCAACCTTCGTGAGCCCGGCCTCTTCGAGTGCCGAAAGCCGATAGATGGTCGCTTTGCCGGCACCGGTGTCGAAGGTGTCGCGAGCGGAAAAGGGATCGTTCATGGCGGGTTTTCCGGGGAATTTTGAAAGTTGCGGATTGTTTCCGAATTGTAACGCGCGTTGCCAGCAAGGTTGAGGGGACCGCCGCTGCAACAGCAAACTGGCGAGCCTGTGACGTCAGCCACCGGTGCCGCGGTGGCCACCATCAGCTAGACCACCGGTGACTGTCGTCACCGGCTCGCCAATTGCTAGCAGGCTCAAACCGGCATTGGGGTAACTACGCAACCTTGCCATAGTCCGCCACTTCACAAGGAGGTGATGGATGCGAACGCCAGAATGGCAACTGTCGCTGCTGGTTAGCATGATGCTCGCCTCGGTGGCGACGGCCCAAACGATCATGACGAACAACTACATTGTCGACGCACCGACGCACGAGCTCGCTCGACAAATCGGCGCGCGTGCCGAGGCGCAGCGGGTGCGCGTTGCAAAAACATTGTTTGGGCAGTCGGTCGCTACCGCTGAGCGGCGGACGATCATTCGCGCGAGCGTCGTTGCATCGAACTGCACGGCTCGCACTATGCCCGCTCCCGAAGGTCATGGTCACTTGGTTTCGCTCCGAGGTCCGATCGAAGAAATCAACGGGCCGACCCTCGACCACGAGATCGTCCACACGACCATCGCCGACGTGTTGGGGCGGCGCTTTCCAGCATGGCTTAACGAAGGTTTCGCGAGTCGGTACGACAATTCGAAGCTCCGTTCGATTCGTCGCCGCGAGCGGTACGACATGCTCGTCGAAAACACCTGGCCCAACCTGCGCGAGTTCATGAATCAGCCGATCCGTACGCGAAAGGAATATGCGGTCGCCGAGTCGCTCGTCGATTACTTGCTGACGCGCTGCGAACCAGTTGAACTCGTTCGCCTTGGGCAACTCGCCGAGCGCGACGGTATCGATAACGCTTTGCAATCCGTGCTCGGCGTGCCTGATGTTGAGCAACTCGAGCGCGAGTGGCGTCGCGACTTGTATCGCGTGGCGGCAACGCAATAGCATCGCCGCAGCAGCTCGAGTGAACGGCATGAACCTCAACTTCAGCTAGCACCGTGTACGTCGCACCTCTCAACTGAAATGGCGTCCAACGCGACGCGAAAGCTGAACACGCGTCAATAATATTGTGTTGCCGGGCGGAGTTCAGGTCAGAGTTCCACGGACGCTCGATCGTGGCACCTCAGCTATCGGCAAAGCCACGACTGATATTGTCGAAAAGCGGCTCTCCTTCTAACGTCCCCGTCCGCCTTACCGCTCTCGTTGTCGGCAAATTGGTAGTTTGATGTTGAGCATGAAACAGCTCTGTTCGATTGTCACTGCTCTCACGCTCTGCGCGGCGGGTGGTTGCCGCACGGCGCGGATTGTCGATACGCTCGTGACGAAGCCCGATGTACCGACGCGACCGACTGTCGCTCCCGGGCCGCCGGCTGCTGCGAACCCCGCGGTGGTCCAAACGGCATCGGCACAATTGGCGACCGATTCGGCAACGATTCCGGCCCAAAACGTCAGCACGACCACGCCTCACAACGCCTCTCCCGACGACGCTTATCAGCGGGCGATGGTGCAGCTCAATGAACTCAAACAACAAGACCCAGCGGCAGCCGATCAACTTTGGAAACAACTTCAAGGAGTGAAGCCCTCGCTCTGGCCGCTCGCGGTACAACAGTTCAAGGCGAGTTACGACTACCACCGCGAGCTTAATCGCGAGACCGCGCCGCCCAGTGCGATGCCGCCTTCCTATCCGCAGACAACTCCGACGAGACCAGAGAGCCCGAGCAACGCGGCTCACTTTCATTCGTCGCAATCCCAGCCGCCGCGCGAGGCCGAACTGCCGCCGCGTTTGCAAACACCCATGGCGGGCCACGTCGCCAAGCCCATCGATGCCGAGCCGGCCATTTCGATCCCTTCGTGGCAAGATGTTCAGCGACAAGTATTGCAAGCGAGCTACGGGCCAATGGCTCCGATAAGCGAAGATCATCATTCGTCGCCACTCCGCACCAACGAAGATCAAGCTAGCCGAGGTGACTGGCGCGAGTCGCTCGACAACGCCATCACCGAGCTGCAGTCGAACACCACCGACGAACCGCGAACGCGAAACGAAGCCTACTTGATTGCCAGGTTGCGATTGCTGCAACTCGTCGCCGGCGACAAGTCGGCCGCCGTCGAAAATGTGCCAGGACTCACGCCAACCGAGCAAAGTTATTGGTCGGGCCAATCGATGGCCATTTCGACACTGCTCGATCCGCCTAGTGAGACGCCGGCCGAAGCGAGGGTGTCGCTCGCGTCGCATCATCTCGCAAAAGCAGCCAAGCAACTTTCGGAGCTCGCCGACCTCGAAGTTCGCAACTTGGTCTTCTGTAAAGACATTCACGGCTTCGGCGAATACGATGCGGCACCCGACAACAAGTTTCGCGCCGGCGACGAAGTGCGGCTCTATTTCGAGATCGATAACTACCGCAGCGAATCGACGAGCGACGGTCATCGCACATCGATCGATTGCAGCTATGAAGTGCTCGACGCCGCCGGCAATCGGGTCGATGGGGCCGAGTCGGCCGCTGTTGAAGACCTCTGCAAATCCCGCCGCCGCGACTTCTATGCCAATTACTCCCTTACACTCCCAGAGCGAATCTACGCCGGCAAATATCGGCTCAAGCTGACCCTTCACGACCGGTTGGCAGACAAGCTCGGCTCGCAAACAATCGAGTTCGAAATCGTCGACCACAAGTCGGCTCAACGATAGTTTTTCGCTGCACACGATGGGTGCCGTCGCGCGATGCATTTTGAGGTTGCCGTAGTTGGATTGGGAGGCGTCGGCAGTGCGACGCTGGCCGAGCTTTCGCGTCGCGGCATCTCGGCCATCGGCATCGACCGCTTCGACCCACCCCACCATTTTGGCAGTAGCCACGGCCACACCCGCGTTATTCGCAAGGCCTATTTCGAGCACCCCGACTACGTGCCACTGGCGGTCGCCAGCTACGCCGGTTGGCGGCAGCTCGAATCGCTTACCGGCCGACGATTGCTGCACCCAATCGGACTGCTGCAAGCCGGTCCCGCCGAGGGCGTTGTCATTCGCGGCGTGCGGCAATCGGCTACTCAGCATGATCTCGCCTTGGAAAATCTCTGTCACGCGGACGTGGCTCGGCGGTTCCCGGGCCTCGCGATTCCTGCCGATCTCGACATGGTTTTCGAACCCGACGGTGGTTACCTGCTGGTCGAAGAGTGCATTCGCGCGGCGCTCGACTTAGCAAAGCTGCAAGGAGCGCAGGTGCAGTGCCATCGTTATGTTCAGCACTGGTCGAAGACCGGCACCGGTTATCGGTTGCACCTCGAATCGAACGACACGATCGACTGCGACCGGCTCGTGATCGCGGCTGGGCCGTGGGCCAACGACCTGCTGGGCAGACTCGGCATACGCTTGCGCGTGCTTCGCAAATCGTTGTTCTGGTATTCGGCTGCCCCTGCGGCGAACAATCTTCCCGTCTTTTTACTCGAATTGCCCCAGGGTGTGTTCTACGGATTTCCCCGCTTACCGAATCGCGGCATGAAATTGGCCGAGCACACGGGGGGTCAAAGTGTCAGCAAGCCGCTCGATGTCGATCGCTCAATCAATGACATCGACCACTCGCGAGTCGATGCGTTTGCGAAGGCATGTGTTCCGGTTGCAAACGATTGTCACGACCACACCGTCTGCCTCTACACAATGACCGACGACTCACACTTCATCGTCGACCACTGGCCGGGCGACCCGCGTGTCGTCTTCGCGGCCGGGCTCTCCGGCCACGGGTTCAAGTTCGCGCCGGTTTTAGCCGCGGCGCTCGCTGATAAGGTCATGAACGAACACACGAGCTGGCCCGTTGAGTTTCTTTCGCTCGCGCGATTTAAGGTCGAGGCATCGAAGTAACCGGCGATTGCTCTCGCTACGGGAGGTCGTCGAACGTTTCGTAACCCTGTGCCGCGAGCGCCCGACCCAGCACCACTCGCTGCGCTCACGTGGCGGCGTGGGGTTTGGGGCCGATTAAAGTGTCGCTTTTTGTCGCTTTACGCCAAAAACGATTTATGGCGACTTTATTCGTTTGATTCTGTCGCATTGAGTTCTTGAAAACCGCTAGTTTTTCCGCCTAATCTTCAACGACGATGCGACAAAATAAGTCCAATTTTGGCGCTGGTATTTTTCGAAAAGCGACAAAACGACAAAACGACAAAATGAACCTCTGCTGAGTCGGGAATGGGTTTCGCTGCGAATCGCTTGGGGGCGAATGGGTGAGTCGAGTCTGCTCCGCATTGTTCGTAGGGCGCGAGCGCGGTTCTTGCCATGCCCTCGTTGTAACACACGGTGACGCGGTTTGCGACCACGATTTTTGGCCGGCGTTGCGAATGTCTCGTCTCTTTTTGCTCAGGCCGCCAGCCGACCTTCGGGCGTGCGAAGATCAAAGAGTGACAACAATTCATCGCGCGACAGCCCGCCACAAGCGGGGGCCTGCCCATCGTCGAAAACGCTCGCGAACAGCTCGCGTTTCTGCTGCAAAATTTGGTCGATCCGTTCTTCGATTGTGCCCGCTGCCAAATAGCGATGAACCGTCACTGGGCCGGTTGCGCCGATGCGGTGAGCTCGGTTGATCGCTTGGTCTTCAACCGCCGGGTTCCACCAGCGATCGAACAAGAAGACATTCTCGGCGAACTGAAGGTTGAGTCCCACGCTTCCCGCGCCGTAGCTCATTAAGATCACATTGATAGTCGGATCGTCGCGGAACTGTTCGATCACTCCATCGCGGCGACCGTGCGGGATGCGGCCGTGGTAGGCGACGGCGTTCACGCCGCTTAGGCCAGCGGCGATGCGGTCGAGCGTGTTGACCCATTGGCTAAAAACGATCGCTTTGCGTCCGCTCGCGACACATTCTTCGAGTTCGGCCTGCAACTGTTCGAGCTTGGCGCTCTCGCCCGTGACGGGGTCGAAATTGCAAATCTGTTTGAGCCTCAGCACCAGTTCGAACACGTGCGTGAGCGTCAATTCCTGTCCCATATCGCCGAGCCGAACGACTCCATCTTCCTCGGCTCGCTGATACGATTCCCACTGCGCCGAAGTCAGGTCAACGCGAGGGTCGCTGATCAGTTTCGGCGGCAAATCGTCGAGCACCTGGTCTTTTGTTCGACGGATGACCGAGTCGCGAACGGCGCGGCCCATCGCCGAGGGTTTCATGCCCGTTTGCAAGGTGCCGGGGGCGACAAACTCAAACAGCGCGACCAAATCGTCGGCACTGTTTTCGATTGGCGTCCCCGTGAGCGCCCAGCTTCGCTCGCGTACGAGCTGTCTGACGGCCGCGCTGGTCGCGCCGCTGGTGTTTTTGATGCGTTGGGCTTCGTCGAGCACCACGATGTCGAACTCGAGCCCCAGCTCTTCGACTAAACCACTGTCGCGGACGAGCGTTTCGTAGTTGACCAGCGTAAGCAGCGCACGCTGTCGCCACAAAAACTCGCGTCGCGTTCGTGTGCCAGAGATGACACACACGGGCAACTCGTTGGCCCACATGGTGAACTCGCGTTGCCAATTGGTCACGAGCGGCTTCGGACAGACGAGCAAAACACGACGCGCTTGCCCACTACGCAGCAGCAATCTTAGCGCGATCGCCGCTTGCATCGTTTTGCCGAGGCCCATCTCGTCGGCCAGCACTGCCGCATTGCGCGGTAACAGAAACGCGATGCCATCGAGCTGATAGGGAAACGGACGAAGCGGCAAATCGACAGCCGCATCGGCAAGCAGATTCTCCAACGGCGGTTGCAGCAGAAATCGCAGTCGGTCTTCGAGCCGAATCACATCGCGGGGCGGTTTCACTCGCGTCGTTTTTTTTCGTGGCCAATCGGCCACTTGCCGCGAGCTTCGCGCAGGTCGGTGCGCGCGGCGGGCCGGCGTCGCGGCTGC
>JBGSRO010000058.1:0-2480 GCA_041737535.1 Pirellulales bacterium
GGGCGCTCGCCGCGCTGCCGTCGCCGCCGGTCCCGAAAGCGCCGGAACCCGCGTCCTCCGATGCCCAGCCCCATTCGGGGGTGGTAGCGCCTGGGCATCGCGCAAATGGCTCAAAGGGGCAAAATGGGACACCGCCTGTCACAGTGGCAGGCGGGAAGGGGACTCCCCAGAAACGCCTAAACCCTCGCCGTAGCAAGGGTTTAGGCAACGAGAGTCAGTCTGAGTCATCGGCTGACGCCGACGACGAAAAGTGGAGGCGGCGGGAATCGAACCCGCGTCCCGTAATAGATCCACGCAAGCTTCTACGTGTGTGTCCCCAGAGTTTTGATTTCGCCCTCGAGACGCCTCTGGGGCAAGGCTGCTCGAACGCTAGCCGAGAACTTGTTTAACCGCGAGCGTGCTCAGCAATGACTCGCGGCGGTCCGGAGGGGGTTATACGTTCGGTCAGGTTCTTCCGGCGAGATCCTGGCGAACGGACAGCCTACTTCTAGGCAGCCAAAGCGTAGGAACCTTCAGCAATTGAAGATTGTGAACGGCTTTTTACGTGGGCCACCGATCAACCACGACACGCCACTTACGCTTCTCGTATCCGGTCGAACCCTGTTCGCCCCCGAAAGACTCGAAGCTCTGCTTGCAAATGACTGCACGTTGCTTGGCAGCATTCTGCGCACCTTCCATGATAGATTAGTGACTGTTACGAGGAAAGCGGCCAAAAAACCGCGGTCGGCTGTCAGCACTGCGAGGATGCGAAGCGTCCGTCATTCTCGCGCAGGCGGAAACATTTGTAGACGGATTGGCAACAACTCCGATCGCTATCGCAGATGCCCCGAATTCTTGCGAATCCGGCTACGGATGCCGCGCTAAAGGCTAAACGCTACAAGAAGTCGTTTTGTCGCGAAAACTTCAAAAACGATTTCGTGCGACTTAATCGGCTCCATTCTGTCGCATCGGTAGTCTCAAATCGTCGCTAAATGATGCGGTTTTTTGATTTGCCATGCGACAATAGGCGGCTCATTTTGGCGCTCCTGTTTTGCGAAAAGCGACTCTATTCATCAGGCTCGACAAGCGGCCGATCTGCTGGCGGCGTCGCGGGAAATCTGTCTGCCGTTGACCCGTTGGTCGGTCGGGCCCGAATCTGTTCGATCAGCATGGTGGCGAGTCGCTGACCGACACGCAGCGGTGCGGGGGCGGTCGCGGACTCGATACTCTTAACAGCGTGTGGCTCTGTGCGCCGATCGACACTCGCATTCGACGCCAACTCATGGGCTGGGCGACGCCCGGTGATCAGGTCCATCGACTCTTGCAGTTCGGCCATCGAAGGAGCGACCTGTACCGGGGCGACTGGATCGGCCACGACTCGATCTGAAGCGAACGATGCGGGAGCCAACATCTGATTGGCCCCGCCGCTTGTGCCGGGGTGCGAGGCCCACAGCGCGACGATGTCGCAAACTCGTTCGCGGAGTCGCCACGAAACCATCACGTCGGCAACCTCATGCTCAATGGCACCGGCCAGCGCCCGCTGAAGCGTGTCGAGTTCGCGTCGCGCGATGGGGGGCGTTTTGCCCTTTCTTGCGGCCCGTTGCCGGTCGTCGCGGTCGATCATCCAAGCCGCTGCCCGCCAATGCGTCGCCGACTTTTGCCGCATCGCTTCGAGCGGCCTAATTTCGCGAGACGCTCGCGCGCGACGAATGCGCGCGTCAAACTCCTCATTCTCTTCGCGTTCGCGGCGGATGGTGATCGTCGAACACCCCACATAGTCGGCCACCTGAGCGAGCTTCATGCCGCCCGCAAGCAGTGCCACCACCACTTCACGTTTTTTGTCGTCGAGAACCTTGTTTCGCCCTGCCACGGCTGCGCTCCTGTGTGTACGTATGTATAGTTTTACTCCGTCTGTTGTAGCAGGTTTTGGGGGGGACTTCCACAACGTTTCTTGGCCACTTCGCGACTCGTTCTTCTGGCGACGGCCGCAGACCGACGGGCCGGGGAACAGCGAACGAGAGGAGTGCCGGGACTCGCTCTCCAAAATGGACAGGATCACAGGATCGGCCGGATTGACTGGATAACCCCTTTCGTTGGCGGCTTCGCTTCACTCCGTTGATCCCGCCGATCGTGTCAACCTATCCATTAACGAACGGCGCGCGAACTGCGACTTGGCGCTTTCCCGTTAGGATCGCCCGCGAATTAACTTCCCGATTTTGCAAACTGCCACGACATTTCTTGCTGGTCGTAGTTCAGTTAACCGCCACGACGCAACGAGCGCCAAGTACACGGCGGAATTGGCGCGACCGCTCTCGATCAGCACCGGCAGTGAAATGCCAAGTCGATCGATCTTCGCGCGCACTTAGGAACCGCTCAAGAATAACTTGGGGATTTGATTAACCGCAGAGGACACGGAGAGCGCAGAGATGTGAGCTGGAACATCGATCGACACTCGTGATTGTCGATGACTGGGAGCATTGACTCGTTTTGCTTTCAATTTG
>JBGSRO010000060.1:0-56153 GCA_041737535.1 Pirellulales bacterium
AAGAAAGCCGCTTTGACAGCGGGCGTCATTTCGGCTTCCAGTTCCGGCGGCAACTTGCTCATGCAAGTATTGGGGCCGAAATCGACCGTGCGAGTCTAGCCCGGTTTCTCGGGTGCTTGCACCGGGGCGTGAACGGTTACCAACTGCCAGCTTGAAGGCACAGCTTGAATTGTCGAGAGCTAGCAGTTACAGAAATCGTGGGATGGTAGCTGGCGCGCCCTACTAGCCTCGGAAGATATCTCCACATAATTGGGTCCAATAACGTCATGGGTTTCATCGTCCGACGCTACTTTGCCTGCTCGCAAATTTCGACGGATTTTGCCGCTGTAGCTCGCAGATAGACCGGTAACTGGCGATTACGTTCGTCTGTCTCGGGACGCGCTCATCGCCCGACCCAATGCGCTAACGACAGCCACTTGCTGCTCGTCCTTGAGGCGTATCGCGGTTGCTCTACTAAACGCTCGGACGATCATGCTCGAATCGACGGCTAAAATTAGTCCGCACGGCTCGGCAGGAGCCTCGCCCTCCCGGATGCGAACCCCGGTGCGGTGAGTGCATTGTCCTTGATAGAGTTGGGTTTCCCGGTCTGGTACACCGGCACGTATTAACCAACAAACTCACCAAGAGCTTGCTCGGGCGTTATTGCGGCAATGTCGGTGTAGCGCACGAAGTCACCAATATTGAAGGTGACCAAACTACCTATGCCGTGAGCCATCATTTGGGCGACGATGCGAGCATCGTGGGTGGTCTTGCCCTTTACCTCGTGGGCGGTAACGAGTTGCTTCCAGTGCTGGTAAGCTTGAGGATGCTCCGGCATCACCTTGCCGAAGCGTTCGATCAGTGCCACTCTTCGGGCGGTATCCTCGATCGAGTGGCCGAGGCCATTCGACTCGATCGGCCTGGTTGCGACCGCCCAAAACTCAGCAAGGTTTTGTGGGAAGGTGACAAGCTCGACTTTCGCCCGGCGTGCGGCTTCGAAAAAATTGAGCGACGCGATGTAGTCCACACTCGCTCTATTAAATGCCCGGACGATCACGCTCGAATCGACAGCTAACATTAATCGTCCGAGTAAATATCGACGCGGCGGTCAGAGATAACCGGTCCATCAAAAGCGAGCGCCTTTAGTTCCGTCATGAGCTCGTCGATGTCGTCCTGGCTACCGTTGGCATTGATGCTCGACGGCTGCTGGCCCATTTCCGGCAAACCCTGTACCGGCAAACCCTGTCCCGGCAAACCCAGTACCCGCAATCGGAGCAACTCATCGACACTTACGCCGAGTGTCTCGGCGGCATCGATAATCGCCTTCGCGGTCTGATCTTGTAGTTCAATTGCAACCATGAAATGAGTTTATGCATCGCAGGATGTCGGAGTCAAGATTTCGTCTGCTCGGCTCGGCGGGTGCCTCGCCCTCCCGGACGCGAAGCACACCGGCCAAAAATAACTGTCGAAACCCCATCCTCGGCATGGTAGATTGACGGACTAAAGCCCGGCTCGGCTCGGCAGGAGCCTCGCCCTCCCGAACGCGCCTCGGCTCCCGAATGCATAGCCCCCGAACCTCGAGCCTAGTTTTGATCGTTCTGATCGAAATGGTCGTTCAATACTCAGGTCGATTTGTCCACCCCCCAAGTGATATTCGTCTGCAAAACAAGTGGTTTCGCCAATCTTGGAGCGACAAATCGAAAGGGGTTTTGAACGCGCGAATCGTGTTGGCGATATCGCGTTCAAAACGATCAAAACCCCGGTCGATCGGCGGCCGCTCTGGTGGCCAATCACGTCGACGCGACTACGATCTTTTCGCAGACCACTCAAACTCGTTGGAATAACGATCATGCCCAAAGCCACGACCCTCAAAGCAACTTGGAACGGTGCCGTCATTGCCGAGAGCGACAAGACCGAAGTGGTCGATGGCAATCACTATTTTCCTGCCGAGTCGCTCAAGAAAGAGTTTTTTGGAGCGAGCAACCACACGACCGTTTGTGGTTGGAAAGGGACCGCCAACTACTTTGACATTGCCGTCGGCGATGCCGTGAACCCACAGGCGGCTTGGTATTATGCCGACCCCAAACCGGCGGCCGCGAACATCAAGGGCTATGTGGCGTTTTGGAAAGGGGTCGAAGTCGGGTAGGGCCCGTCTAATCCCCTACCTTTTGAAAGTGAGCCGACGGCGCTAGCCGCGGGTGTCAGCGAACCGACCCTCCCGAACAAAACCCGCAGCTAGCGCCGTCGGCTCAACTGGTTCGCTCTGCGATCGTTTCGACCACCGTCTGACCAATCCTGAGCGAAGCGGTTGCTGCCGGGCTGGGAGCGTTAAGCACATGCAGCATGCGACCGTCCATTTTGAGCAGAAAATCATCAACGAGCTCGCCACTGTCGCGGATTGCCTGTGCGCGTACGCCAGCAGGGGCTGTCTGCAAATGTTCGCTGCGAATTTCGGGGACCAGTTCTTGAAGTGCCGCGACGAAAGCTCCTTTGAAATAGCTCCGCCGCAGTTCGCCGAGTCCGGTCCGCCAATACTTGGTCGCCAACTTGCGAAAACCGGCAGAGCCGAGCGTGCTGGCGAGTTCGCACGGGTTGAGTTGCCAACGGGTGTAGCCTTCGCGGGCGAATGCGAGCACGGCGTTCGGTCCACACTCGATGCCGCCACCGATCATTCGCGTAAAGTGAACCCCCAGGAACGGAAACGCGGGGTCGGGCGTTGGATAAATGAGGTTCCGTACCAAGTGCGTGGCGGCCGGCTTAAGTGTAAAGTACTCACCTCGGAAAGGAACGATCTGAACCTCAGGGTCAACGCCTGCGAGCTTGGCAATCTTGTCACAGTAGAGTCCGCCACAGTTGACGCCAAAGTCGGCGGCGAAGTCGCCTTGGCTTGTCGACGCAACAACTTGACCCGCACGTTCGGCAATGGCGGTCACTTCGGCTGTGGTGACAATTCGCCCGCCGGCTTCTTCGACAAGCTTCGCCAGTCGTTGGCAAACGACGGTATAGTCGACGATGCCGGTCTCGGGAACTTGAAGTGCCGCGACGCCGGCACAGTGGGGTTCGAGTTCGTGCAGTTCTTCGACATTGATCCGCCGACACGCGACTCCATTGGCGTGTCCGCGCTCTTCGATGCCATCGAGCGCCGCGATTTGGTCGTCTCGCATGGCGACGACGACCTTCCCACAGCGATCGAAGGGAATGTTATGAAGTTCGCAAAACTCTTCGAGCTGTTGCTTCCCTTCACGGCAGTTGATCGCCTTGAGCGATCCGGGCTTGTAATAGATTCCGCTGTGAATCACGCCCGAGTTGCGGCCCGTTTGATGGAGCGCGATGGCGTGTTCTTTTTCGAGCACGGTGACTCGCAAGCCGGGGTATCGCTGTGTGAGTCGCCAGGCGGTGGCGAGTCCCACGATTCCGCCACCGATGATGAAGACTGATTTCATGAGAAGTGACTTTGCAAAGAACATCGGTGACTCACGTAACCAACTCGCCTACCGGTTTATCAGACGCGAGTGCGTGGGGTTCGCTGGTGGTGCGTCGACCGAAGACGAACACGAATGCGACCATTGCGAGGGTTTGTAGTACAACGAGTAGCCAAGGGTTGATGCCTGAGCCGACGAGTAATGTTCCGAACAGAATCGACACGCCCGCACCAAGCAACGCGTAAGGCATCTGAGTGTTGACGTGGGCGATGTGGTCGCAGCCGCTCGCTTGGCTGCTGAGGATTGTTGTGTCGCTGATGGGCGAGCAATGGTCGCCAAAAATCGCGCCGGCCATGACGCTGCCGACGCTCGCCAGCAGCAAGGGTTCGGTTTCGAACGCCACCGAATCGGCAGCCAACGTGCCGTGTGCGAGGGGCACAATCATGGGGAGCAGGATGCCCATCGTGCCAAAACTGGTGCCGGTCGAAAAGGCGACGAAGCTCGACAATACGAATACAACCGTCGGGAGCAGGAATTTAAACCACTCGGCCGCAGCGGGCGACTCGCTTAGGGTGATAAGCATTTGTTCGAGGTAGTTGCCGGTGTAGAGTCGATGGGCGGCCGTGACGCCGTCGAGCGTCTCGTTTCCAGTCATGCGCGAGAGCGCGCCAGCTAGCCATAAAATTAGCACCGCAGGCAGAACAGCCCGAGTTCCTTCGAGCGCGCCCGCCCACAATTGGCGGCCCGGCAATTTGCCTGTGGCTCGGCACAACAAAATTGCAAACCCAAAACCGACGAGTCCGCCGTACTGCAAAGAAAGGTTCGACGACGCAGCGCCAAATGTATCACGGAGCCAAAAGAGTGAGCCGATCGGTTGCTCCGCCGTCGGCTTTTGCCAACCAGTATAAATCATCAACCACACGACAACGACGAGAGTGACCACGATCGGGAGCACCGCATAGAGCCAATGACTGCTCACCAAGACGACTGGAGGAATCGCCGTTTCGGTCGGCTTCTTGCCATCGGCGGCATCCTGTTCGGCCGTTTTCATCGGCCCGAAATCGCGGCCGGTAATGGCGATGATTAGTACCAACAACAGCGCCTGAATGACATAGAATCGGTAAGGAATGCAGGCAAGAAACAAATTAAAAGCCGATACGTTTTCATCGGCACCGGCCGCCTTAAGTCCGTCTTCGATATAGCCAATCTCAACGGCAATCCAAGTCGACACAATCGCCAGGCCAGCGACCGGTGCAGCGGTCGAATCGACCAGGTAAGCGAGCTTTTCGCGCGAGATGCGCAGCCGGTCGCAAGTCGATTGAAACGTGCTGCCCAATAGCAACGTGTTGGCGTAGTCGTCGAAGAACACCAGCAGCCCCGATGCCCAAATGACCAGTTGCCCACTACGTCGTCCCCGCGCGAGGGGCGAGAACAATTGCACCAAACTGGTCATCCCACCGCTCGCGCTCACGATACCAATAGTCGCACCAATCAGCAGCGTGAAAGTCATCAGTCTCAGTTTGCTCTCTTCGATGAGCGTGCGAAACAGATGGGTTTCGAGCAACTGCGCGGTCGCTTCGACAGGCTCTCCCCCCGACATGATGAGCGCCCCGACGGCGATGCCGGTGAGTAACGAAACGTAGACCCTTTTGGTCGCGATAGCCATCACGACCGCCACCAGCGGCGGCACGAGGCTGAGCCATCCGAAAGGGTGGGCAGCGTCGGTTTGGGCGAAGGGGAGCGAGTAGTCGGCGAACATGATCAGCAGAGTCTAGCAGAAACACTTCGCCCGCACGAATCCAAAATGCCGTCCAAAATCGTCTTTCGCCAACTGCCAAAAACGGCAAAAGCCAACCGACCGGTGCCCCCTTTAGAGGGCCGCCGCCTCGAGCGCCGCTGCGGCCATCGCCTTTCGCTGCGGACAACCTTTGCAGCTCCACCATTCGTTCGCTCGTTCGAACGTCCACGGAGAGTCGAACACAATATCGCGCAGCGCGCGACGGAGATCGCCGACGTCTTGGAAGCGGTCTTCGGGATCCTTTTCGAGGCACCTCATGACGATGTCTTCGAGCAGCTCGGGAATGTCGGGCTCATAATCGCGGGGCGGCACTGGATTTTCGCTGACATGAGCGATAATCACCTTCATTGGTTGCTCATACATAAACGGCGCCCGACCGGTGAGCAGGTAGTACATGACCGCGCCGAGCGAATAAATATCGCTCCGAGCGTCGGCGTCCCGTTCGCCGGTCGCTTGTTCGGGCGACATGAACAGGGGCGAGCCAGTGATCGACCCTTCTTGTGTGAGCGTCGCGTCCCCCATTTCGACCATTGGCTTAGCGAGTCCAAAATCGAGTAGTTTCGCCACGTCGAATTCACCACCACGATACGAACAGAAGATATTCGCCGGCTTGATGTCGCGATGTACGAGCCCAATTCCGTGGGCTTCGGCCAGCGCGGCGCACAGTTGCTCCATCAAAAACACCAGCCGATTGGCGGGCATCGGTCCATCGCGCTGCACAAGTTCGCCCACGTTGTGACCCGGTAGGTATTCCATTACGTAATAGAACGTTCCGTCGGCGGCGCTGCCGTAGTCGTAAATATCGATTGAATTCCAGTGTGACAATTTGGCCGTACTGCGGACCTCGCGCTCGAAGCGGGCGAGCGTGCGCGGGTCGCCTGCTTTGTCGGGGCGGATGAGTTTGATCGCACAGGGGCGTTTCATCATCTGGTGTTCGGCCAGGTAGACTTCACCCATGCCGCCGGAGCCGAGTTTTTGCTTGAGTCGATATTGTCCCAATTGCTTGGCAGCGAAAGCGGTACGACGGAGTTGGTTGATGAGATGCACGCCCAGCGTAGCCGTGCCGACGACGAGCGCCATAACCATCGCCTGTTCAAATAAGTAGTTCGCGTATTGGTCGCGAACGATGCAAGCTTTGAACCCGGGGCAGGTCGCCCATTGGAAAGCGAGCACACCCAGCGGAGCGAGTCCGAGCGGAGCGACGACCAGCAGCGCACGCCGCCAATTGTTGGGGATGAACAGTGCGTAGACAAAAATCAACAGCAACCATGGCACAATGATGATCGGTAAATGCGAGCCATCGGTGAGGTTCGCCGCCGAATAGAGATTTTGTTGGCTGAGGATGACAAAGAACAAAGCCGGTCCGCCGAAGACAGCAAGTTCGCCGATGCGTAGAGCGAACAGCGAGAGCTGATGACTGGTCGCAAGCCACCAAATCACGACGGCGGAGAAAATTGTGATCGCGACGTGAACGACGAACAGCGGATGGCTTTCGTCGCGCATGACGAGGGCCCGCAACAAAAAGGCCGCGAAGCCAGCAAACAACACAATCGCGGCCGCTTTTAATCGCTGTTGTAACAACACCCGGGTTTCGCCACTGAGGTGCAGCGAGCTTCCCTCGACCAGGGCAATCATGCCCCGAGTTGCCGACCGAAGACGAGCGGTGTTGCTCGGCGACCGGCCCACCGTGGCATCAATCGTTTCGGCGCTGTCGGCCGGAAGTACGCCATCGGAGGGTAGGCCGTGAATGGGAATCGAAGACATGATGCAGTTCGGCATCGGGGGGAGAGTCGGTCCGCCGCCCGCTCTCGTGAGAATGAGCGGCGACGAGTGTCTGCTTTTCTATCTTACCTACCCGCCACACGGTTGGGCAGTCGAAGGTCACCCAATTTGGCGGTTAGCCCGGCGAAGACGCCGCATTTGGTGAACTAGCTCGCTGGCGGGCGGAATGCGCTAGCCAGAATTGAAAGCACTACGCGGCTCGACCCATTTCGGTTCGCCGCGCTAGGCCGCTTTATTCGGCTGGAAACGCAACGCCCGTGCCGAGATTTCAGCGGCAGAAATCTCACTGAACTGCGGTTTCCCCTTGCTCCCAGCAATTTCGCGAAGTACGACCGTCCCCGTCTGACACATCCGCGGAACATAAAACCACGCTCGTTCCAACGAAAGATCGGAGACGGCATCCGAAATGAGAATCAAATCGGTCCGTTGCAAGGCATTGGCCGCTTGTGGCAACACGCCCCCCGGATGGCCCGGCATCAAGCGGACAGTGGCTCCGGTGGCATGCAGTTCGCGATAGGCGTGAATCAATGGCATCGGATCGAGCGGAGTGGTGCGTTCTTCGAACCAGTCGATTCCCGTGTACCGAATTGTGTCGCCATCGGCAAAGCGTTGGGCGGCTGCAATTAGCCGACAAGCTCGGTCGAGCGAACCGATGCCGACTTCAACGATGCGTCTTGGCTTCAGCGCGCCGACTCGTCGGAAGAGCGATTTCTCGGAACTCGATCCCGCGATGTGTGACCAATAGGTGTAATTCAGCCAGCCTGCCGCCGCCATGATGAGTTACCTCGTTTGCCACCGAGCCCGCAGGCCACGGTAGTAGGAATTGCCTCTTGCCAGAAGGTGCCCACCGCACAACGTGGTCGGGACCATTACCGCTCTAATTCGACGCCAGCGGCTTCGCCGATCAAGAATTTTTGTTACGACCGCCCGGGCCCACCCGGCCGTCAAAGTTTAACAAAACAGCGATCTACGCCTTGCTCGCTATTTTGCCAACAACACCCCACTCACGAGCCACCCATCGGCGTCGCTCCGCACCGTCTGACCAGCCGGGCCAAAATAACGGCGCGTTAGCTCAAAGCTGGGCAACTGGTCAGCTTCGACTCGCTGTTTGCGAATCAAGCGGTTGTCTTCTTCGTCGCTGCTTGTCAGTAGTTCGTTGAGAGCGCGCCCCAAGAAAGTCTCTGACTCGGGCATCTTACCTTGGCGGAGCAGCTCATAACCGGGCCGCAACCGCTCGTCGGTGCGATAAAACGACCAACTCGAACGGACATCGGTGCCGTAAGTTGCTAGCGAGTTCATCACCTCTTCAAAATCAAAACTCTCGGCAAGCGACTCGGTCGCCTCGCGGTTTTGGCGAAATGCCTGCTTGAGCAATTCGACGTCTGACGCAATCAGCAAGTAGGCTGGCGTGACCGCGACGGCCGAACGAATCAGCAGTCGTTCGTCTTCGCTGCTGTCTCCTTCAGGTTGCTGAGGACCGATACCGGGAAGCAAGCTATCTTGTTCATAAGCGCTGGTCGGCGATTCTTCGAGTGGCTGAAACTCCCAGGCGTCTTGCCCTTCGATTTTGATCTTCTTGTAGCCATCGCTTTCGACATATTTGCCGATCGATTCGCGTAGCGTTTCGACCTTGTCGGGCTGCACCTCAATCGCGACGAGAAATCGTTCGCTCTGTGGGGTAATTGGCAGTACGTAGTCATTTACCAGCGAGACGCGAGTGCCGAGGCATTTGATGATTTGGTCGCGGAACTTAATTTGCGGTCCGAATGGGTCTTTCTCGAAGCGGTCGATCATCGTCTTAAACGCATCGTCGTATCCGGCGATCGCGTCGAATAGCGAATCGACCGTGTCGAACGCATTCAGCATGTCGGCGTTGGCCGTCGTGTAGCTAGCAATCATTCGCGGCACCCACCGTTCCACATCCATCGCGTCGCGATTGGGCAGCTTGAGCATTCGCATCGCCAAACGGTACTTCGCCGGTGCGGTAGCCGCTGGATCGGCCGGTGCGTGAATAGCAGTACGGTGGACAAAGTCGTGCTGGTCGTCGAGTGCGACGTGTAGCAAGCCACCCATTCCTTTGACGGCATCGAACCCTTGGTCGCGAAGTAGCGTTGAGGGTTTGTCGTCCTTATCGATGCGACCTTCGTACAAAGCGACGCTCCGCACGGCGTCGCCGTAGGCGAACGGATCGACAAACCAATGCAGGTCGGCGACCGCGTCGCCCGATTCTTGCCTTACCTTCTCAAAACAGTAGCGATAGCTAGTTGTGGTCGAGAGCGTCTCTCCGCTGGCGGCAACAACCTTCGCGGCCAATTGCTGCGCGACTTCGACCTGGCTGGTAACGACAAGCTGATCGTCGAACACAAACCAAGCCACCACGTGTTGTGGTTTACCGTTCTTAGCCGGGACTGTTTGCACGTTAATTGCTGTCGCACCAACCGAAACGCCGGTACGGGTCGCCCCTTCGCCGACGAGGTGTTTCTCGATCCGGCTAATCAGCTCGTCGCGAGCGGCCGCGTTCCCCTGCGTTTCGACCGACAGCACCGACGTCGCCGGGCCCTTTGCTTGCGGAACAAGCGCCAGGGCCAACTCGCCTGACGCGATCCCGCGCAGGTCGTCGAACGTAATGCCCATCCGCCCTTCGAGGTTGCCCATCCGACGCGTCAACTGATCGCGAATCTGATCGGCGAATGGCTTCATCGACGGATCGACGGCCAAATGGCCGAGGTCGGTCTCGTTGAACCTCTGTTCAAACTCCGCCGGATTCGCCACCGAAACGAAGCCCGCCGTGTTCGCCGGCAATAATTGGTCGGCGGGTGTCGCAGCGTCGGCTTGAGGTGCCAACAGCAGTGCTGCCGCACACGAGATTAGTTTCCAGTAACGGCGAGTTGAATTCATCACGTTGCAACCTCCGAGTTTTTCACGCTGAAGCGATCAGCTAGCGATAGCGAGATACACAAACGTTGTTGTCGGCAACGATCGCGTAAAAAATTCGATAACTCTTGCCACGCCCTTGTGACCCGAATCACGGCGATAGCCCCACTCCTGTGGCTGGCATTGTGGCGCAAAGTGTGTGGTCTGGGCAAGATAGTCCGACCAAATTGTCATCGCCCTTAGGAGACGATATCGCGGCGACGCGAGAGATAGTCCCACACCACGTAACGATCGAGATCGCGGCCGGCCGTGAAAAACACCCGACCCGTCGTCGATTCAGCGAGCCGATAGGCAAACCGAACATCTTCTTCGGTCTGCGACCAGCTCGGCAGTAAGAACAAATTGATAGTAATGCCCTCACGCCTACAAAGCATCCCCTCGCGCATCGTCGCTTGTTCGGTCCGTGGATCGGGCGGATAGAGCAGATAGAGCATTTCACCCTCGAAATGCGCCGTCGGCAGCCCGTCGGTGATCAACACAATCTGCCGGTTAGGCGTGTCCTGCACCGACAGCAGCCTGCGAGCCAGCGAAAGTGCGTGCTGAATGTTCGTAAAGTGGGGCGGTACCTGAAACTCGCTAATGTCATCACGACTCATGTCAGCACGAAGATGTACCACCGGATTCGTAATCGTCACCGGCTTGGGCATCAGATTAATCAGCTTGCCACGCGGCACCGACTTCGCGAAGCTATACATTTCGATGAAGTGGAGCCAATCGCCCGGGTACTCGCCTCGGATCAGCCCTTCGAGCGCGAGCGCCATTCGCTTCACGTTGATGTATTGGCCGTCGTAGCGCATCGACCCGCTCATATCCATCAGCACACACGTCGCACATTTGGGAGTGTTGCGAGTGCGATGAATCACAATGTCGTCGGAATGCAACCGCAGCGGACGCTCGTTGCCCGATCTGAGCAGCGCGTTGACGAACGTGCTGGGAACATCCATGTTGGCGACCGAATCGCCAAACTCATAAGGTCGAGTCGCCTGCATCTCGACGGCTCCTTCGCCGACAATCGCTCCCTGATGGCGCCCGGTTCGCGAAGCGGTGATTTCACCGAAGAGTCGCTCCAGTAGCTTGCCTTGGAAAATGCGATAGGCCTTGGGAGTCAAGCGAAAGCTGCCGCCCGATTGTTCGAGCCCTTGCCGCTCGGCCATTTCACGCAGGTAGTCTTGCACTTGTTGCTGCAGCGTGCTGAGTTGGTCGACATCGCCGGGCTCGGCAAACTCGCTAAGCATCTCCATATCGATGACGCCAATTTGCGCGGTCTCGGCCGCTTTTTCGAGTTGCTTGAGCAGCTCGTCGATTTTTTCGAGCTCTTCCTTGACTTCGAGCGCCTGAAGGACCGTCATCGCCTCGCGGCCCGTGAACGTGTACTTTGCCTCTAGCTCGTCGACTTGATACTTGTCGCTCAACCGGTCGACAAGTTGCACGAGCCCACGGGCGAAATCGCTGTTGTCGTCACCGGCAGCGTACCACAATCGTTCGAGATCGCGAATCTGTTCGGTCCGCACGGCTTGTTCGAACCGCCCGCGCAAGTCCCGCGGAACGTCGACCTCGCGAGCCCTCATTTCGTAGGCTTTGCGTGCCCGCTTGCGGGCTTTACGAGTCTCGAAACGCTCGAGAATCTTTCGCTTACGTTCTTCGAGCATATTCCTTAGCGCGTCGATACTGGGACCGAGCCCGGCAATTTGGCTCGGATCGAGCCGAATGGCACGGGCCAGTTCTTCGTCGGACAATTCACGCCGCTCGCCGTACATGAGCATGTGCTCGAACGCGCCAGAAACCATATCGGGGGGTGGTTCGGTCGGACTGGGAAAGCGAATGGGGTCGTACTTTTGGTACGTATGAATAACGCCGCCGAGAGTGTTTTTGTTGGCCATGATGTTGGTTGCGACGTGAGGTTGCTAGGGATCCTGAGCTTACCAAGAAATCGGCGATCGAAGAATTGATTATCCTGGCGAACGGCGGGGCAGGGCACGCACGCGGCTCAGTCCGCCGTCGACAGAAATGACTTCGCCCGTGATCCAGCTATTCTCTGGGTCAAGCAGCCAGGCGATTGCCGAAGCAATATCGCTCGGCTTGCCGAGTCGACCGACCGCGTGCATTTCGCGTGAGGCGTCGGCAGCCGAAGCGTTCGACCAAATTCGCTCGGTTAGTGGTGTTTCGACGAGTCCCGGTGCAACAACGTTGAAACGCAGCCCAGACGAGGCGTATGTCGCTGCAGCGGAGATTGCGAGCCCGTTGACCCCCGCTTTCGAGGCAGCAACCGCTTCGTGATTTGCTAGCCCAATCCGCGTAGCCGCAGTTGAAATCAAGACAATTGAGCCGCCCGACTTTCGCATTGTCCGCCCGGCGGCGCGGACGGTCGCGAAGGCGGTCGTCAAATTGCTCGCTAATGTCTGTTGCCAGTCATCGTCGCTGGTGAGGTGGGCCGGTTTGAGAAGAATCGTGCCGACGCAATTGACAACGCCATCGAGGCCGCCAAACTTTTCAATCGTCGTATGAAAGCAAGCCTCGACGGCCGATGTGTCGGTGGCGTCAACCACCAGCATCGGTTGATCGATCTCAGCCGACAGTACCGAAAGTTTTTCTTCGCTCCGTCCGGCGAGCATTACCCGCGACCCTGCCGCCGCCAGCCGACGGGCAACGGTCGAGCCAATTCCGCCGCTCGCGCCGAAAATAAGATAGTTTCCCGCCTGCATAGTTGTTTCCCAGAGAATTCGAGTTCATTCTTTCTATAGGCACTCCAATCGAGGCGGCAATCGACGACAAGCTCCCCGATTCTTAGAAGAAGGGGGATACCAAACGCCGTTTCGTCGCGCAAAGGGTTCAGTATGTTGTGCTTGCCCCAAACCACATCGTCGATCAAACTCACTCGCTGAACCACTTCCCTGAATTCGGCATACACGAGTGAGTGACTTCTTCGACTTCTACGGCTCTAACGAGCGGGCAATCACGGCCGTGCAACTTTTTGTCACCATGCTCGGCATGGGCGTCACGCTGACCGTCGGCGAGTTTCGCGCCATCGCTCGGCGGCCGGGGCCGGTCGCTTGGGTGCTGTTTCTGCAGTTTCTGGTTATGCCAATCGTAGCGCTGCTGTTCGGTCGGCTATCGGGTGTCCCCGACGAAATTGTGCTCGGTTTGGTGCTCCTCACGGCACTTCCCAGCGGATCGCTCTCGAACATCTACACTTACTTGGGCCGGGGCAACGTCCCCCTCTCGATCACCGCCACCTGCGCCTCGACCGCTAGTTGTCTCGTGGTCACGCCACTCGTGCTACGGCTTTTCGTGCCGAGTCACTTGGCGTCGGAGTTTTCGATGCCTGTCGAACGAACGGTACTCGATATCTTGCTGTTGCTACTGCTTCCCATTTGTATTGGGATGGCGATTGGGCATTGGTTGCCGACGCGTAAGAAAGCCATCAGCCGCTGGCTCGTACGACTTGCATTACTGCTACTCGTTTACGTCATTGTCGGCGCGCTTGGCTCGGGGAAAGTCGACGCTTTTGCCTATGGCCGAGGGACTCAAGCGACGATCATCGCGTTTGTCGCCACGACGCTGCTGCTGACCAATCTGCTTTCGCGATTTGTGGGACTCAAGAGCGACGAGCGCTTCACTATTGCGGTGGAAGTTTGCATGCGCAACGGCAACCTCGGTTACCGGCTCTGTGCGAGTTTCTTTCCGATGGCCGTGGGCACGAGCGATGTATTTGGGATGGGTGCCCGTTACGCCTGCCTTTTTAGCGGCGGTGTGATGCTTGTCGTTTGCGCTCTGGCCATCGCCAAGCGCCGTCTGCAATCGCACTTTGCGATGACACACGAGACGCCGCCCGAGACCATTGACGGCGCTCTTCCTAAATGAAAGACTAATCCGCTGTCGCCGATGTCACGTCGCACCGGTTGTCGTCATCGAGAAACACGAATCGGAGTAGCGGTTACTATGAGTGTCGTTCGCGTAGGTTCCAGCAAACAGTTTGCCGACAATTGGGAAAACATCTTCGGCAACTCCCCCAAAAAGTCGACCGCTGGGAATAAGGTCACAGCGAAGAAGTCGCCCGTCAAGAAAGCAACGAAGAAATCCGGCAAGAAAAAGTAAACCACTATCCAACCACCCAGAAGAGGGGTCGCGAGGTCTTTGCTACCGAGTATTGTTGCTTGATTCTGGCAATTTGCGAGCTTCCGCGACGATAAAGCTATGGATTTCGTCAACGCCGCTCTCTAGCATGTCACTCCACGAAGCCTCTCGGCCAAACAAATACCCCCTACTAAGTGAGACTTGTGAGATGGGAAATCTTGTATCGACCTGGGACGACACCGACAACAATCGCCGCGTTGAACTGGCGATTGTCTACAAGCTCGAAGGGGGACACGTCGAACTAGTCAAAGTCACCCCGATCAAGGTTACCTTTGTCGACGCGAAGCGATCGATCCGGGTTTGGACCGAGCGCGGTCGCCAACTGCTTGCCGACCAAGCCGAGCAAATCGGCTGGTTGCACACAATCCGCGAGAAAGTCGCTGCTGGTGAACTGCATGAAATCGCTCACCACACGGTCGAAGTCGATCAACACGATCTCGACCCAAGCCTCGAAGCCTCGGCCTAGTGTTTTCGGTGGCGGTTCGCACAGTCTTGGAGCCTGTGCTACGATTTGTCGTGCGTGACGCTTCGCCCATCATCGAACTGCAAAACGTTGGCTACCGCCAAAGAGGAACCGACATCCTCACGGGCGTCGTCTGGCGAATCGCCCCAAACCAGCATTGGGCGATTCTGGGTCCCAATGGTTCGGGCAAGACGACGCTCATGCGTGTCGCTTGTGGCTATCGCTGGCACACCACCGGCATCGTGAAAAGATTTGGTGAGGAGTTGGTCGACCTCGCCCTGTTGCGACGACGGCTCGGCTGGGTGAGTAGCGAAGTCTTCGCTTACGCATCGCCCGACGAGTCGGCCGAATCGTTTGTCGTTTCGGGCCGGTTTGGACAAATGGGGCTGCGCGGTTCGGCAAAAGACGAAGCGACAACCAACGACTTCGCCGATGCGACACAAATGCTCGAATCGATGGGGGTCGGCACGATCTGCTCGAAACCGCTCCGAGTCCTCTCCCAAGGCGAACGGCAACAAGTGCTCGTGGCCCGCGCGCGAATGACCGACCCGCTGCTGCTGGTACTCGACGAACCATGTGCTGGCATGGACCCGGCGGCCCGCGAGCGCTTTTTGGCGTGGCTCGGCCAGTTGATGGCCGAACCAGAGACGCCAGCCGTTGCCATGATCACGCACCACGTTGAAGAAATCGTGCCTCAGTTCGAGCAGACACTACTGATGAGCGAAGGGCACATTTTGGCCGCCGGGGCAACGAGAGACGTGGTAACGGCCGCATCGCTACAGGCGACCTATGGGGTGCGTGTTGAGCGATTGGAAGCATTTGGCGGCAGGTGGTGGCCGATTTGGGGCGGGGAGAACTGAGCACCTTTGCCGCGACGCACACAGGCTGTGATTATTTGTCGATTGGAAAACGAACACCTACCACCTGCTGAAGCTAGCTCACCGATGCTTTCGCAGCAGACAGCATCGCTTGTTGAAAAAATTCACATACTGGTAGCTCGCCGGCTAGGGTGGTTGATTCATCCGCGAAAATTACTCCCGCCCCAAAAACTCCCCCGTCCTTGAGTCGACCTTAATCCGCTCGCCTTGTTTCAAGTACTCGGGCACCTGCACCGTCAAACCCGTTTCGAGCTTCGCCGGTTTGTTGCGGCTCGTGGCGCTGTTGCCTTTAATGCCCGGGTCGCATTCGGCGATGGTGAGCACGACGGTCGAGGGCAACTGGAGCCCCACACATTCGTCGTTGTAAATCAGGGCGTAGATGCCTTCGAGCCCTTCGGTGAGGTAGCCGATTTCGTCGGCTGCGTCGTCTTGGGTTAGCGAGTACTGATTGTAGTCTTCGCTATCGAGCAGGTGGACTGCCTCGTTGTCGGTGTACATGAACGACACGGCCCGCTTGGCGAAGTCGGCTTCGTCGAGCATGTCGGTCCCCTTGCACGCGAAGTCGGCCTTTTGTTTGGTGACGAGGTTACGAGCGCGGAACTTATAGATCGTCGCCCCACCTCGCGCCGAAGGGCTTTGGACGCTGATCGTTTCGACGATGTGAGGGGCACCGTTGTGATTGACGATGCCGCCGTTTTTGAGATCTTTCGCGAGCATGTTTGGTGGGGTCTCTTGGTATTTGCGTACTTGAGCCGACGGCGCTAGCCGCGGGTATTTTGATTGCATCACCTGCGGCTAGCGCCGACGGCTCAATGTTTTTTCGATCGCAAGGGCGTTATGCCATGACCTCACCCGAGGCGGGGTCGATGGCAATTCCTTTCGTGAGTCGCGTTAGTGCGTCGACGACCGTGATCAAACTAGCCGGGTCGAGGGCTTCGTCAAGCAAGTCTTCATCTTGATCGGCAAACTCGTCGGCGACGTCGGGCATGCGCTCGAAATGCATGATGTCGAGCCGGGCGTCGGCTTTGAGCAGGTGGGCAAGTTGCTTACCTGTGAGCTGCTTCTTGAAACGCTTAGCGGCTTCGGCACTTTGCTCGATGACGCTATCGCCCATCTCAAAGCTGATCTCCATCGCGGCGTTGTCTTCGGGCGCTTGCACCAGCCCCGACTCAAACAGTCCGTCGTCGTTTGCGATCATGTTTTCGAGCTTTAGGCGATGGCTGGCGTCGGCGATAGCTCCTTCGATCTGGGTGATCGTGGGGCGATCGTGGGCGTTGAACATGACAAAATAGGTCTCGCGCCAAGCGAGTTGATCGTCGATATCGGTTGACATAAAGAGCCTGTCGCCTTTGACCCGGCGACTGACGTCGACGGTTCGAGATGATTGCAAATGTTATGGCCAGTTCTCGTCGTCGTCGCCAAGGGGTTCGATTCCGCCTTGCCACTCTTCGAGACGTTCAACCATGTTATCGCGTTCGGGCTGAGTCGCCCATACGCTTTCGCCCTGTTCGAGGCGCACTTCGTAAAAGCCCTCGCGAAGGCAATCTTCTTCGCCGCAAAAATGGGGCGTCGCTGCCACCCAGATGACTCGATAGAGGGGAACGTGTTTGTCGTCGACTAGGCACATGATCGACATGATGGTGACTCCGTTACTAAGCTGAAATCAATTAACCTGCTCCTAACTCTTTCGACCGCTTGGTCGCCGCTTCGACGGCAGACATCAGGGCGGCTCGCAACCCGTGTTGCTCGAGTGCCGCGATGCCGGCGATGGTCGTTCCGCCGGGGCTGGCGACAGCGTCTCGCAGAGTGGCCGGGTGGTCGCCCGTTTCGGAAACCATCGCGGCTGCGCCGGCAACTGTTTCGGTGGCGAGTCGATTGGCGATGGCAAGGGGCAATCCACACTGCACACCGCCGTCGGCGAGGGCTTCAATCACAGTAAAAACAAATGCCGGGCCGGAACCCGAGAGCCCGGTCACGGCATCGAGTTGGTATTCGGGGACTTCGCAGCAAAAGCCGACGCCGTTGAAGAGATCGGAGACAAACGCGCGATCGGCTTCGGTGGCATGTGATCCTACCGCGAAGGCGCTCGCGCCGCGACCAATGAGTGCCGGTGTGTTCGACATCACGCGCACGATTCGTGTTTTGGCGGGCAACAGTTCGGCCAGCCGCACGATGGTCACACCGGCGGCGATGGAGACGACCAGCGTTTTCGGATTCAGCTTCCTGGCGATTGACTCAACAGCCTCTGTCATCATCTGTGGCTTGACTGCCAGCACCACGCAATCGGCTTCGGCAGCGACTTGGCCATTGTCGGTCAGTGACTGCGCACCTTCGATGGCGTGCTCGAACTGCCGGCGGGTCAATTCGGTCGGATCGCTCGCCCCGATCTCGGCCGGTTTGGCGAAACCGCTCGCAATGACTCCCCGCGCCAGTGCGGTCGCCATCCGCCCCGCGCCGATGAAACCAATTTTATAGTGCGGCATCTTGCTAGCTTTCATTCAGAAGGTAACAGCAACATAGCCGAATCGGGCGAAACGGGGCAAGTCGCTTTCGAGTGATTGCTCTGGACGAAACGAGCGGCAACTGCGACTCTCCGCCAGAGAAATTTAACTGGCGGCGATGTTCGCTACTACCTGAGCTAGTCGAAGGGACATTATGGCTCGATTTTCGCAACTGACACTGTTGTTCGCAGTTTCCGTTAGTATGGCTGCAGTGGCTCAAGAGCTTCCTCCCGGTGGTGACGACTGGAATTTACCACCCATCGGCGCGGAGCCAGCAGCCGACGAAACCCAACAAAAAGAGGGGTGGCTCGTCGACTCGCCCCTCATGAAAATTGGCTGGCCCGAAATGAAGTTCCCAAAGCTGCTCCGCAACGGTGAAACGGGGGAACCGGGGCTGCTGACGAAACCACTCGTGCGCGCTCAATCGGCGACGCGGGCCGTCGCGACGCGAACGCGCGACTCGTGGAATGGTGCCGTCGATCGCGTCAAGCTGAGCCTCCCCGGCGGGAATAGTGGTGAAGACATGGGCAAACAACTCAGCGAAAACGAACCTCGCCAACGGTTTTGGTCGAGTTGGTTCGGCGCAGCAAAACCCGACGAAGCCGACGAACTCGGTCCCGATTCGGTACCCGACATGATGGCGCGCGACCCGAAGACGACCGTTCGCTAGCAACAACAACTCTTGTCTGAATCTTGTCTGCGGGGCGGCAGCAACTCTCTTCTTGCGATCCCTATGAATTCATTCTTACAACACTCGGCGGAGGTCGCCATTTGCGTCGCCGCGCTCACCACACTCACCGGCTGCGGGACAATCGCGACCCAAAGACAAGACCGGGCGATTGCCGAGTTCGCGAAAGACAGCGGCTTTCCTTCGCCAAGCGATGTGGGCTTCACCGAAGAAGCCGCGACGGCCGCCAATCGCGGTGACTCGACCATCGTTCGCTAAACTCGGACTTGGAATTAGCCACCGAGCCACCGAGGGCGGTGAGACGAATGCCGATTGCAAACGAGACTGTAGGCCGGCATGAACCGAATCGCGCGATTCCGGCAGGGTGCTCTTTGTGAGATTGAACCCATTGCCAGATTTGCGACTGTCGCCTGTCTCGACAGCGCCAAGTCGTTGTTCGGTTACGACTCAAACGCAACGTCGGTGCAGCTTTCGCTAGATATGGCATTTTCCATCACGAATCATCGGCGTTTATCAGCGTCGATCGACGGTCCCTGGAACCGGCCGTATCGCAATCTGGCGCTGTCCAGCTAAATCTGGCCTACTTTGCTTTCATACCAGCGGAATCCGCTGTCCATCGTAAGCTAGCTGAATGTTCGTCGGGAGCGACTTGTTGGTCGCGTCGAAGTCGAGCGAGTGAGAGACATGGGTAAAGTAGGTTTGCCGGGGTCGGAGTTTCTCGGCAACCGCGACCGCTTCGGCCAAGCTAAAGTGAGTGGAGTGCCCTTCGGGCCTTAAGGCGTCGAGCACCAGCGTGTCGAGCCCGGCAAGCATGTCCATCGACTCGGGCGGAATCGCGTTGACGTCGGTGCAGTAAGCGACGTCACCCACGCGAAAGCCGAGAACACGAAAGTTGGGGCCATGTTCCAGCCGGACTGGTGTGACGGTCGCACCCAACACGTCGAACGGCTCCAGCGTAATTGTCTGGATCAACAGCTTTGGCGTCGCCCCCACGTGCAGGTTAGGTCGCTCGCAAAATGCGTAGTCGAAAGACCGCCGAATCCGAAGCTCGACATTAGGCTCGCAATAGAGCGGCACCGGCCCCGACAGATAGAACTGCATGAGTCGCAGATCGTCGAGGCCAAAGATATGGTCGGCGTGTTCGTGGGTGTACACGACCGCGTGGACCAGCCCGATACCCTCACGCAGCAGTTGTTGCCGCAAATCGGGCGACGTATCGATCAGCAAATTGCCTCGAGGCAGCCCCAGTATAGCGCTGCTGCGCGTGCGATTGTTGCGCGGATCGCCTCCGGTGCAAACCATGCAACCACAGCCGATTGTGGGAACGCCGACGCTGGTGCCAGTGCCGAGCAGGATCATCTGGCCGCGTATATCGATCGTTTTTGGTGCGTTTGGCAAAATCGTTTTCCCTGATCTTAGTTTATCACAGAAGATCAATACATTGAACCTGGCTGCGGCTAGCGACTCGGCCTGATCGGTTGCGGTTCGCTGCGGTCGCGTGGCCGAAGTCCTCAGTTTTTGCCGCCGCGAGTGTGGCAGATATCCCACCAGCCAAATTAAAGTGTTTTGCCCACGACGATGCAGCGCTGCTTGTCAGTGGTGGGGCGCTGCAAGCCGCCAATAAAGCCGTGACGAGGCAACACCGGCACGACAAACAGGTGACAACGCCTTCGTCCGCATGGCTAGTTCGCCGAGTACCACTCGTCGTCAACGCCAGCGAACATCAAATCAATCGTCTCAGTCACCTCAGCATCTTGTTGCTCGATCGGAGGAATAAAATGACTATCGCTCGAGTGACGTTCTGCCCTCACAAAGTCGGCGTAAACTTGATCGACGCTTGCGATCGATGTCGAGACACGAGCGGCCACTCCACGAACGGAAGGACCATTCGACGTAGCGGGAGCGGCGAACGATTGGGGGGCGGCCCGTCCAGACGATTGCCCCACGCCACTTATGTCCAGCTCAGGTCCTTCAGTCGCAGCAGAAAACTGAGTACCCACGCCTCCGTCGACCGATAGCAATAAACTAGCGGCAGAGGACGCCGGCAAACTGTTGCCGAAGTTCGCCCGCCAGACGGCGTAATCGGCCTGGCTTACACTTCCTGGCGTCGTATCGTTAGGCAGCGAGAGCGTCGCGCCCAGGTTATCGCGCCAGACGGTATAGTCGGCCGCGTCGACGCGGTTATCTGCGTTGTAGTCGCCCGGCAGTGGTACGACGACTTCCCCTGGCAACCGGCCCGGCGAACCCACATCGAGAGTGCTGAACGTCGGACCGGTGGGGCTGAGTGCGCTCGCCACTCCGGTGGCCGATCTCGCCCAACTCGTGCCGACATTGTTGTCGAGCGCCAAGCTGGTCAGATAAATGCTGCTGGCGCCATTGTTCGATGGCCAAGCTCCTGAGTCGTCGTAATTCACGGAGTCAACCTGCGCGCCTAGCGCCGTGCGAAGTTCGAGTAATTCGTCGATCGCGCTAGGTGAATTCCCCAAGTTGCCCCAACCGATCGCCACCACCAATGCCGAGGTTGGCACCTGCCATTCGTCGCGGAACGTGGCTGCATCAGAGAAACCGGCATCGACGAACACCGCCACTTGGCCCGGTGCGAGCATCGTGCCGCTGGGTATTGGCGCCCAGTTTGTCGCGTCTTCATCATCGAAGAGCCAGTTGGTGAGATCGACGATCGCGGTGCCGACGTTAACGACCTCGATCCACTCTGCCTCCCGATTGCTCAGCGCCGAGGCCGGGTCGTACATCAACTCGCTAATCACGATCTGTGGTGTGGGGGCGATGTCGTTGTCGACGATAGCGGCGACAACGCTGGCGATGGCGATCGCGTTGTAGGTGGGGTCGCTACTGCTGGCCGCGTGAATAATCGTCGACGTGTGATTGCCTTCGACATTGGCGTCGTCGAAGGCTGTCGCGGTCACCGTTTGTGGCAGGTTGTAGTTGGCAGGCGTGAACGTCAAAGCAACGGCCATTCCCGCGCCAGCGCCGAGATCGACTTGACTGTCGGGCGTGATCGTGATGGTGACATCGCTCGTCGGCAGCGTATTGAGCACGATTTGATAGCTATCGGCCGGGCCTCCCTCGGCCAGATTGAGCCCAGTACCGCTTTGCGTTATCGCGACACCGCCGCTCGATGGCGAATTGAGGGCACCGGGCGTCGGTCCTTGCGCAACCCAAGAGGTCGTATTTCGCAAGAGTCCACCATCAGGGAAACGAGCCAGCGCGTCATTGACTTGGTTGCCGTTTGCGTTCTCGTTAAGTTGTCCGCCTCCCACCAGGAGTACCAGCAAGCCAGCGTCGTCGGCTTGACCCGTATCGTAGACAATCGCATCAAGCAGGTTCGCGGTCGTCACCGCTGCATTGTTGGGAAAAATACCCGCATACAAACCGACCGCGTCGGCGCCGTTTTGGAGAATATTGCTGGGAAATACGAAGTCGACATTCGCCACGGCCGCGTTGCCGGCGACAAAGAAACCATTAACGTCTGTCGAAAATGGTGCGAGATCGATAACTCGGTAGGCGGTGTCGTCATTTGCTCCGTTGAAGAAAGCGAGGCTCATGCCCGCGAGCGACACATTGCCCACGCCACCGTCCCAAAGTTCAACGAACTCGAGCATATCGGTGCTAGCGGTATCAGAATCGATCTCGTTGATATAAATCGTTGGCGTGTCGTCGTCGACGATGTTAACCGCCAGGCTGTCGATAGTGAGCCCGTCGTATTCGCTATCGGCACTCTGCGAACTGTGTGTGATGAGGCCCGTGTGATTGCCTTCACCAATTGCGTCGTCGACTGCCGCCACGACGACCGTTTGCCGCGTGAGAGCATTGGCTGGTGTGAATAACAGTTGCGTAGCGACACCTGGACCACTGCCTAGGTCGAGTTGTGAGTCAGGTGTGAGCGTTACCGTTACATTGGCCGTCGGCACAGCAGTGAGGCTCACCGTGTAGGTGTCGTTGCTGCCCCCTTCAATGACTCGCGTGCCTGTGCCGGTAGGACGAATAGCAACGCCCGCCACCGTCGCGATGGAGTAGTCGGCGACCGTAGGCAAGTGATCGCTGGCCGCCACCAGAGCATCGCGAAGCAGTGCGTCTCCAAAAGTGCCAGTCGTGATCGCCCCGTTGAGCGTGTGGGTGCCATTGTTGCCGAACACCATGTAGGAGTCGTCGACGTAGTCGATGCCGAGTCCGTCATAGAACTCACCGCTGGCGAGTTGCATATCGAAGCGGTCGTCCATCGCAGCGCCAGGGTCTTGGGTGTGGAGGCTGATGAACGCCGGGTTGTCATTCCAAGTTCCAAGCGCGTTCGGGACCACGTCGGAGACCTGCCCCGCACCCGCTGCGACAAATGCCTGAAAGGCTCCTTCGCTGCTTCCCTGCCAATTGAAGTCGCCGACGAACAGCACGTTCGCTCCCTCGCCCAAACTGTCGGCATCGGCTCGCAGCAGCGCGGCTTCATTTGTTCGGATCGACGTGTCGCCAATGCCGGTGCCCGACTTGAGATGGACCGAATAGGCATAAAAATCGCTATCGCCAAACGTATCGACGGGTCGAAACTGAGCACGCAGCACCTGATGGGTGAGCGTCATCGGTTCAATCGCGACCGCGCTCAGTAATTCGAGCATCGTCGTGTCGTAGACGAAACCGGTGGCATCGCCACCACCGTCGAGATCGGTAAACGTGGTAGCGTAATCGACCGAGGGATAAAGTCCTTCGAGAATGCTCTCGATCGCGCCAATCGAATTCCCGCCGGCGATTGGCGTGTCGGTCTCTTGCACGGCCAACAGATTCACTCGCTGGGCGTTGCCTGCGAGGCTCGCGGTACCAATCGCTCCGAGAACCGTCTCGAATGCCATCTGCTGGGCCGCGTCGTTGGGACCGTTGAGCGTGTTCCACGAGGCGAGCCTCATGACCGACAGCAGCGCACGCTCTTCGAGAGTCTCGAACGCGAACCGCTGACAGCGCCCGGCGAAACCGCGATTTCCAATGTTCCTAGCACCCATGTCCGTGATTCATCCTGCAAGAATTTGGCCGCCGGCGACACTGCCGCCACGTTAGTTTGAACTGGACCCCGATTCTATTTGCGCGGCCCCACCCCGCAAAGCGATTTGCGGTGCGAACGGCGAAAATTCACATAGTTTTGACTTCAAATTGGGTTGAAGACGCCGTCTTGCTCAAAGTTTCGCCGGGCTTTGGCCTGCGAGCGGCAGGGTCTTTTTGCACCGCAATCAACTCAATTTGCCCAGGCGAGCGGCTGTTTAGGGAAATACCGGGATTGTTCGTTGTTAAAACGGGGAAAGTCAAAGCGATCAGCCAGCGTCGCTGAGTTAGTTCACCAAACGCGACGGAGCGCTGTGCGGAGTCACAAAATTGTTTGCCGAGAGCTTCGGCCGTTCGGTTGGCCGATTCGACCGGTGAAGCGCTGACGGCGCGTACGTCGTCTCGCCGCTGCTTATTTTTTCGAGTGAACCGTGGGGATCGCCTCACGGTCTAAGTTAATAGAACTTGCCCAGTGATTTCTCCGCCCAACGTTTCGCTGCGTGCGGGAAGAAGGGGCATGTCTGGCCGAGGTTGCCATGGCTTGCTAAACTGCGTGGCCGCAGGGTTTCAAGTTTCGTGCATGTTTAGCGTCGTTCGTGGTTAGACCAGTTGAATGTCAATATGGTCAAGAAGGGTGCGCAGCGGGTGTCAACACAAAAAATAGCACAATCGAGAAATCAGCGATTGGTACATAATTAGAAGCTGTTTCGAGCTCGTAGCTCAGTCGGTAGAGCAACGGACTTTTAATCCGTGGGTCGTGGGTTCGAATCCCGCCGAGCTCAATTTCTTTCCTCAAAAGTCGGGCGATTCTCGCCCGGCTTTCCCTTTCGTTTGGCGGCAGGCTCGTTAGCGGATAGAATCGGGGTTCTTCCTGCAAACCGTCTAGCTTTTGGAGCGGAGCCATGCGAACGGCACTGATTGCTTGTTTTGTGTTGGTTTGGTCGTTCTCTTGCCAAGCGGCAGAAATCGCCAAGCCTAACTTTGTCGTTATCTTGGCCGACGACCTCGGCTACTCCGATCTCGGCTGCTATGGAAGCGAGATCGACACGCCCAACCTCGATCGACTCGCAGAGGCAGGAGTCCGTTTCACGCAGTTCTACAACACGGGTCGCTGCTGGCCGACGCGAGCGGCACTCATGACCGGCTACTATGCGCCACAGGTTGGCCGCGACAAGTTACCGGGTGAGCCGAAGTTGGTAACGGGCAACCGGACGACCTGGGCCAAACTCCTTCCCGAGCGTCTTGCCCCGCTTGGATACAAGTCGTACCACTCGGGCAAGTGGCACATCGATAGTTCGCCCGTCGCATCTGGATTCTTTCGATCCTACCAACTCGAAGACCACGACCGCTATTTTTATCCCCAGCATGTACGCGTCGACGACAAGCGAGTCGCACGGGTCGAGCGAGGTACCAACTACTACACCACAACCGCAATTGCCGATCGAGCCATCGAGCACCTCAAGCATCACGCGGCAACGTCGCCCGACGCGCCATTCATGTCGTATGTCGCTTTTCTCGCCCCTCATTTTCCGCTCCACGCACCCGAGCGCGACATTGCCAAGTATCGCGACCGATATCAAGTTGGTTGGGACCGCGTGCGTGGTGAGCGATACGCTAAACAGCGTGAACTAAACCTAATCGATTGCGAGCTTTCCGATCCCGAACAAGAGGTTGGCCCACCTTACGACTTTCCTAAGGCGCTCGACACCCTCGGCCCAGGCGAAGTGAATCGGCCGCTGCCTTGGGACCAACTCACGGCCGAGCAACAAGAGTTTCAAGCCGCCAAGATGGCCGTTCATGCTGCGATGGTCGATCATATCGATCAACAAGTCGGCCAGATCATCGCCCAACTGAAGGACATGGGGGCTTTTGAAAACACCGTGATTATGTTCCTTTCCGACAATGGTGCGAGTGCCGAAATCATGGTGCGTGGTGATGGACACGACCCGGCAGCCCCGCCCGGTTCGGCCGGTTCGTACTTGTGTCTCGGTCCCGGTTGGTCTAATTGTTCCAACACTCCGTTCCGCCGTCACAAGACGTGGGTCCACGAGGGTGGCATCGCGACTCCGATGATCGTCCACTGGCCCGCAGGAATCGAAAATGGCGGAGAACTGCTTACCACGCCCGCCCACGTCGTCGATGTCGTTCCTACGCTACTTGAATTGGCGGGGGCCGACGATTTCAAACCCGAAGTTCCCTGGGAAGGCATGAGTCTAGCGAGTCTGCTCGCGGGAGACTCGGCGGCCGAGCAAGCCATGAAATCGCGGACGATTTGGTGGCTTCACGAAGGCAACCGGGCGATGCGCAGGGGCGACATGAAACTCGTTGCGGACAACGACGACAAAGATTGGAGCCTGTACGATATGTCGGTCGACCGCGACGAATCGACCGACCTCAGCACGGGCGAAGTGGAAATGAGCGAAGAATTGGCAGAAGAATGGCAGTCGTACGTCGACCGGTTCCGACAAAAGCTGGAAAACAGCCAGCGGATCGGCGAAAAAAGTTCGCGATAGTCGATACGTTGTCAGCCTTACGATAGCTGCTAAATTAGGGGCCATGCAGTCGGTCGCAGACTGCACGGCCTGTTGGCAATGGGGGATGATGCAGGCCGAGGAACGTTCGACGACAATTGGTTCCGGAGAACGCGATGCCCATCAGCTTGCTCATTGTCGACGACCACCCCCTCATCAGAGCGGGGATGCGGCAGATTCTCGCTGGCACCGAATTCGTGATCGTTGCCGAAGCGGCCGATGGCAACGAAGCGATTACGGCGATCGAGCGGCAAGAGTTTGACCTCGTGATTCTCGACGTCCGCATGCCCAATCTCGACGGACTCCGTTGCCTCGAAGAAATCCGCAAACACAACCCAAAGCAACGGGTCGCGATGCTCAGCAGCCACGACCACCCGACCTTCACTGCACGTGCTCATTCCCTTGGCGCTCGTGGTTTCTTGCTCAAGTCGGCTTCGCCTCGCGACATGCTCGTCGCGCTCCAGCGACTCGCTGCCGGCGAAGTCCTTTGGCCGCGCGGCGACGCTCGCCGCTCGGCGCTCGAACTGCTCGACGAGCCGGCCATGATGGAACTAGAAGTCCCGCTCACCCGTCGCGAAGGCGAAGTGTTGCAGCAACTCGCCCAGGGACTCACCAACAAAGAAATCGCAAAGGTGCTCGGCATCAGCTACGAAACAGTGAAAGAACATGTGCAACACATCTTACGAAAACTGGGCGTCAGCGACCGCACGCAAGCGGCCGTTTGGGCGGTGAAGCTCGGCTTGGTGTAGCTTGTGAATTCGCGCGTCGCGGAACTCGCGTGCCAATTCCTGCGAGTAGGATGGCCATGTTTTTTTGACGCTAAGGCGCAGAGTCGCAAAGAAGCGCAGAGTAGTTCTGCACTTGTCTGCTCTCTGCGCTTCTCTGCGGCTTCGCGTCTCTGCGTCGAAATTAGAAAAACCCCACCCCCGGCTTCTCCGTAAGTGGGACGAAGGATAGTCGCCGCCGCTTCATTTTCAGCACAATCGACCCTACATTTCCACTATGGCAGTTACTTACGAATACGACGTGGTGGTGGTCGGAGCCGGTCATGCTGGCACCGAGGCGGCGCTGGCGGCTGCGCGGATGGGGGCGAAGACGGCGCTACTCACCACAAACTGCGACACAGTCGGGCAGATGAGTTGTAACCCGGCGATTGGCGGGGTGGGGAAGGGACAGATCGTTCGTGAAATCGACGCGATGGGGGGGGCGATGGGTCGCGCGATCGACGCGACCGGCATTCAGTTCCGCATGCTCAATCGCAGCAAAGGCCCGGCGATGCACAGCCCTCGGGCGCAAGCCGATAAGAAAGCCTATCAGGCTGAGATCAAGCGGATGGTCGAAGAGCAGCCGAATTTGTCTTTGCGGCAGGAGGTTGTTGAAGACCTAATGGTCAATGACGAAGCTCGAATGACGAATGACGAAGAAGACGCCATTCGTCATTCGTCATTCGGGCTTCGTCATTCCGTTACGGGCGTTCGCGTCAAAGGCGATGCGATCTATCGCGCCCGCGCGGTGGTTCTCACCACAGGCACGTTCCTGCAAGCGATCATGCACACGGGCGAGGCACAGACTTCCGGCGGCAGGGCAGGGGAGGGGACCACCAAGGGAATCAGCGGGGCGCTCACCCGGCTCGGCTTTCGGCTCGAGCGGTTCAAGACCGGCACACCGCCACGGCTCATCGGTCGGACGATTGACTACGACCGCTGCGAGTTGCAACCGGGCGACGACGAACCACAGCCGTTTAGTTTCATGACCGACCGCGAGACGTGGGGGGCGCGACTCGCGCAATTGCCGTGTCACATCACCTACACCAACGAGGCGGTTCATCAGCTCATTCGCGACAATCTTTCGCGAGCGCCGATGTACAGTGGCCAGATCAACAGCAGCGGCCCGCGATATTGTCCCAGCATCGAAGATAAGATCGTTCGCTTCGCCGACAAATCGCAGCATCAATTGTTCCTCGAACCCGAGGGTCGCAACACACAGGAAGTTTACGTCAATGGTGTTTCGACAAGTCTCCCGCGCGATGTGCAAGACGCCATGATGCGGCTCGTTCCCGGGCTCGAACGAGCCGAGATCATGCGTTATGGCTATGCGGTGGAATACGACTACGCCCCGCCCGATCAATTGCAGGTGACACTCGAGAGTAAGCACGTCGGCGGGCTGTATCTTGCCGGTCAAATCAACGGCACCACCGGTTACGAAGAAGCCGGTGCGCAAGGTCTGATCGCTGGAGCGAATGCCGCGCTGAAGCTGGCCGACCGCGAACCATTGGTGCTGGCCCGCGACGAGGCGTACATCGGTGTGCTCGTCGACGACCTGGTGACGTGTGGTGTCGACGAGCCTTATCGCATGTTCACCAGCCGTGCCGAGTATCGGCTATTGCTCAGGCAAGACAACGCCGACCGCAGGCTGACGCCAATCGCTTGGAACTGTGGACTCGTCGATCGCGCCCAATATGACGCAGTACGGACTCACGAAGAGGCGATCGAGCGAATCGCCAATGCGTTTGTTGCGGGGCGGATCGAGGGAACTCCGCTCGACAAGTACATGCGGCGCCCCGAGGCGACCTGGGACGAGGCGGTGGCTGTGGTCCCTTCGCTCGGTACGGCTATGCCGCGAGCGGCCGAGCAGGCGGTGAGCGATGTGAAGTATGCGGGCTATATCGCCAGGCAGAACACCGAAATCGATCGTCAGAAGCGTCTTGCCGCGAAGCGGATTCCTACGTCGTTCGACTACGATCGCTTGCGCCAAATGCGAGCCGAGGCGCGCGAGAAGCTGACGCGAGTGCGGCCGGTGGACCTCGCGCAAGCGAGCCGCATTAGCGGCATCACGCCGGCGGATATTGCGCTGCTGTTGGCTCACTTGTCGTAGCTGCTTCGCGATCGCTGTGATGCTTCGATGAGGCGTAGCTCATCGGCTTTTACCCACCGCCCACCGCCCACTGCACTCTACTCATGCGAACCCGAACTTTTATTGCCATTGCCGCGACTGATGGAGTTTACGAAACGGCCGTTCGGACCATTAAGAAACTCTCGCGAATCACCGACGGTATTAAGTGGGTTGATCCGAACGACTTGCATTGGACATTGCATTTTCTCGGCGAACTCGAAGACGATGAAATCTACGACGTCTGTCGAGCAACAGAACAGTCAGCAGCCGAGGTCGCGCCGTTTGCGGCCATTGCCGGTGGCGTGTCGACGTTCGGGCCGATCGAGCACCCGCGCACGTTGTGGATCGGACTGACCGAGGGAGAAGAGCGTTTCGCACAGCTCTACGGCTCGTTGCAGCAACGACTCGACGCACTCGGCTTTCGCGGCGACCGTCGCAAATACGTGCCTCACCTGACACTGGGGCGGGTCGCCCGCGATGTGCCACGCGACGAACTCGACCGAGTTGCAGAGGCACTCGCCGAACTCGAACACCTTGTTGCCGGTACGTTCGATGTCGACGAAATCACGGTCTACGCCAGTCGGCTTAAACGCGAGGGGCCTGGGTATCAGGTTTATGGAAGTTTTGAGCTTGCCGGGACGGTCGACTAGGCTTTGTCCCGAAACCTGCATTGGTGAGGGCGAGGCTCCTGCCGAGCCTTGCGCCGTAGCCCTTGTTCCGGCTCGGCAGTAGCCTCGCCCTCCCTATTGGGATCTTAAGCCGGTGTCGGTTCGTTCTTCACGAGCATGGGCGAAGTCAACCCAAAAAATCCGCCTCGCTCAATCACGCTCGGTAGTAAAGTCATCGCCACAACAAAAAACGCCAGTGCCATTGCCGTCAGCAAAATGCCTTGCAGCGATGGCCACACGACCGCGACGAGCGTCGCTGCCATGATGACGATCGCTGGCGTGACGATGCCAAAGACCGCTCGCCCGAATCCCATGATGGTGATCGCGCGGACGGCGATGATGAGAATCGAAACGGCAGCCGATGCCGCGACCGCCGGCCACAGCGAGATGTATTCCTGAGCGAAGTACATCAGCGGGTAGGCCCCCGCGAAGGCACCAATCGTGAGCAACAGCATCCATCGGTCGAAGGCGACGACGCCCCAGCCTTGCACAACCAGCCCGACGATGAGCCCAAACGCGACAACGCTCAGCGGGCCGAGCCAAGTTAGCTCGCCAAGGCGGTCGATCGGCGCAATGCCAAGCACGTCGATCCGCACCGGACGACCGAACAGGAGTCGCTCGTAGTCCCAGTTGTAGGTGCTGCTGCCATTCGCACGAGTGACGCTTGTCGGTTGGAGCGAAAGTTCGAGCAAACGAACGTCAGAGCCTTGGGCGGTGACCGAGACGTGATGTTCGTCGAGCAGGCCGCCGCTGGCGATTTCGAGTTCGTACATCCCTTTGCCGACCGCCGAGTAGATAATGTCGAGCTTTGTCGGTTCGCTCGTCAGGTCACCCGCCAAACGAGTCGCCCTTCGCGCATCGCGATCTGTTCGCTGTCGCCGTCGAGAGTAGTGATCGACAAGTCGGCAAGCGAAATGATTTGCGGCGGTAGCGGCAGCGCGAGTTCACACGCGGTGGCGGTCTCGCCATCGTACGACGCGACGACGCTCCCCTTAAACTTGGCTTCGTAAATCGACTCGGGCGTTGCCGTGCCGACGCTCAAGCGGGGCACCAGTACCACGTCCGCATCGAGTGAGTGAACGCGCGCCAAAGGCAATTTGGGTGCCGCCGCAATCTTATCGCTCTGTTCGTCTTGTAATTGTTGGACGTACTCGCTGCCGTAGTCGCTGGGATAGAACTTTGACTTGCGTGCCGCCTCGCGAGCCGACTGCACCGCTGGAAGCAACAGCGCGATCAAACCGCCGATGATAGCGATCACGACCAAAAGTTCCACGAGAGTAAAGCCGACTCCGGTGCGCCGCATCGCTGCGAGTGTCATCGTTTGCTCCACCCGATTGGCTTGTGAGAAGTTACTGAGAATCTGATGCTGCTATTGCTTCGCAAGTTCCCTCAGTTTTTCTTCCCCTTTCCGAGCGACAGAATAGAGCATTCGGAACACTAATCCGCGCTCATTTTCACCCTACCCAGCGCGCCATCCGGTGGCTGCCATGAGGCAGAGCCATTGGAACCGAAACCTAACTTTCTCTTGATCCCAATCACTCGAAACCAACAACCAATGCGGCCGCTTGTCCCTGAGGTGTCACGCTCAGCTTCAATACGCTTGTGCCACAGGGTAGCGGGGTTGCCGGGGTCGAGATACGAAGCGGGCAGGCTGGGTCAGGTTCGCTGAAGCTGCATGTCGGCGGGGTTTGTTCTGATTTTGCGGTAAGCAGGCTAGCGATTAGTTCGGCCGCTCCGCTGGCGGCACCGAGGTTACCGAAATAGCTCTTGATGGCGGTCACCGCCGTCGCCGCTGGGATTACCTCGGCGATGGCGGCCGCTTCGTAGGCGTCGCTCGCGCGTGTGCCGAGCCCATGGGCGTTAAGGTGACCGACGGCGGCGGGTTCGAGGCGAGCGTCGCGTAGTGCCGCTCGCATCGCGTTGGCCATCGCTGTTTGCTGTCGCCCGACAAGTTTGGGGCTGGCCACGAGACTCGAACCGTGGCCAAGCACTTCGCCAAAAATTGTCGCTCCGCGGGCGATTGCCGATTCGCGATCTTCGAGCACCAGCACGGCCGCCCCTTCACCGGCGACGGTGCCGTTGCGGGTGAGATCAAACGGCCGGCACGCATTGGCGGAATCGCCACCGGTGGCCAACTCGTCGGTTTGTAATGCGTGAATCGCCTGCATGGGAAGAATGCGCGTGCCGGTCGCGCCACAAAGCATCAACTCGGCGTGGCCCCGAGAGATGGTGCGAAATGCTTCGCCGATGGCCATCACACTCGATGCCTCTCGCATCGTGAGCGAGTTATTCGGTCCACGTAGGTCGTTAAAGATGGCGATGTGGCTCGCTGGCATATTGGGCAGGTATTTAAGCATCCAGAGCGGCGTCATCTGACCCAGCCCGACGCCACCCCATTTGGTGTAGTCGAACGACCCTTGCTCAGCGGCACACTTTCGCATCCCATCGGCGTAGTCCTCGGGCATTGTGAGCATGTAGTCGCTTCCCAAGACCACGCCCGACCGATCGGGGTCGTAGCCCCCCTCGCCAAACCCAGCGTGTGACATTGCGAGCTGAGCCGCGGCGACCGCCATTTGGGTTTCGCGGCACATGAGCTTGAGTGCTTTGCGAACGGCTTTTTGCCGTTCTTTGGGAAGCTCGCCAAAATCGTCGATCGAGCCAGTGAACGTCGCTGCATCGCCGACGAAGTCCATCGGCAACGCTTCGGGAGCCCGCGAGATGCCGCTGCGCCCGAAAGCCAGAGCCGCTTGGAAATCATCGAGCGTGTTGCCTAGCGGTGTAATCGCGGCCATGCCCGTGACGACAACTCGACGTGGATTATCGGTGGCTTTGCTTTTTTCGGAAGTCGCATTCATAAGGAGCGTAGCATACCAGCCTCGGCAACGATTGCGGAAGTGAGATCGTCGTCGAGCCAGTCGTCGGCTGGAAATTGTTCCGGTTCGCGCGGGCAGCGGGGGTGCTGCTGAGCAGCTTCGCTTGGACGATGCTCGTAGCGTTCAGCCCAAAACCGCCACTCGACAACTCAGTGCTGTCGGCAGCAACCGCTGCGTAGTTATCGTGGGCAGTTGCTATGGCGAAGCGCGGTTGGTTCAGCCGAGGACTGCTCTGCCCTCCGCTTGCTACCGACCGTCGGCTGCCCTCGGCCGGCCCCCTAATACCGTCCCTGAAACGACCCCGTCGGTCGCGTCGCCGTGGCCGCAGCTGCAGCGCTGGCCGTGCCATCGGTTGCTGAACTGGGCATCACTGGGCCCTTCATTTCGACCATGACCAGCGCGTCGGCGCGCGGTGCGCTCTTGAGCATCGGCAAGGCGTCGGTCACAAGATTCCCTCGCGCCGGGCCGGGCGTGGCAATCACTCCCATGCTCAGCAGCAACACTTGGTCGCTTGGCCAGCGGAATCGCTCGTGCAAGTTCGCCATCGTCATTTGTGGCACTTCGATTTCCATCCGCTGGTTCTGGGCCACGGGTGTCGGTACTTCGAGCTTAACCCGCAGCATCTTCTCAACCTGTTGCAGTCGCAGCTTGATGACCGCGTCGGCGGTCGCTCCGTCGAGTGAGAGCAGCGGACTAAACTCCATCGAGAAGCCTTCTTCGAGTTGTCCCTGTTCGGGTTGATAGCCGGGCCAGACGTTTTGTGTTGGCACAACTCCCTTGATGTAGGACCGGGGCCGCATCGTCGAGAGGAGCATCGATTGGCCGTTGGGAATCAGTTGCTGCGGCGAATTGTATTCTCGGTAGTCGTTGCGGCGCGACATTTCGGACAGCAGTACAGCGGCATTTTCTTTCGGCATGATCCACCCCTGCACCCCCGGCGACTGCACCGGCAGCGACGTCATCAGCGGCAGCGCTCGTGACCGCCAGTTAGGGTTTTCAATCGTCACGACCCGCAGCGTAAAGGCATGGCCCGACGCCGAACGATTGACGAACCGGTCGACAATGTCGGCAACCACAGCCTGCATTTCGGGCGTGTGATAGACGCGCAGCGTGTGTTCGCTTGCACTCAGCAGCCCGAGCGGTTCGCTGTGCCAAGCTTCGTAGCCCGTTTCGCGGAGAATCCAGTCGACGATCACCTGTTCGGGCTTGCTAGTGCCACTTGTCCGACTCGTGTAAGGACGAATGTCGTAGTCGCGCATCACTTGGCCCCCTTCGTTAGGGAGCGAACTAGGGCCTTTGGTCACACGAGAGCGAGTAGGTGGCGGATTCGTGATCGGCGACATCGAATTCGTGCCAATCGTGTTCGCGGGAATCTCGGGTGTGATGTCGGGCGAAGGAGGAAGCTGTGCTAGCGGCATCGCACCTGCTTCGGTGGTGTAAGGATTAGCCGCCGGCGGCGCGGCTGTTTCGCCCGCCACGCTATAACGATTGTTGGTGGAGCGCCAGTTGCTCTCCTGCCCACACAGCGTTTCGGCCAGCAGCGCCATCGAGCAAAGACAAACAACCACAATCAGTCGGCAACCAGCCATCGGCGGTATCTCCGCAAGCGAATTTTGAGAAGAGGGGCCGCCACACCTGTTTTAAAAACGCTCAGTGAGCATGGCGGAGAGAGGATAGAGAGAGACCGTTCCGGAGGGCAAGGTCGGTTGGGGCATTAATGCTAGCACTTACATGCGGCACGCAGGTCGGAACGCGATCGGGCCTACGATCCCGGAAGCTTCGCGTTGTGATAAACGTCCTGCACGTCATCGCAGTCGTTGAGCAGCGCCAAGAATTTCTCGAACATTGGTACATCGTCGATCGCGATTTCGACACGCGTTTGCGGCAAGAAAGTAATCTCTTCGACTTCGAGTTCCGCGCCGGGGATTGCTTCGAGCAAGACCTGCCTGGCATCGTTGAAAGCACTCGCAGGGGCGAAGACTGTGAGCTGGCCATCTTCGACTTCTACGTCAGTTACATCGACATCGGCGGCGAGCAGCGCTTCGAGCACTTCCTCTTCGGCGGTGCTCTTGAGTGACAGCACGGCCAAGTGGTCGAACATATGCGAGACCGAACCGGGGGCTCCCATTTTCGCGCCGGTCTTGGTGAAGCAATTTCGCACGTCGGTAATGGTGCGATTGGCGTTGTCGCTCAAACAGTCGACGATGACCGAACAGCCGCCGGGACCAAAGCCTTCGTAGCGGGCGACCGAGTAGTCTTCTCCCCCGGCGCCGCTTGCTTTCTCGAGCGCTTTTTCGATGACGTGAGCCGGCACCTGGTCTTTCTTGGCCTTCTCGATCAATCCCCGCAGAGTGCTGTTGGCGTCGGGATCGGGACTGGTGTTTTTGGCCAGCACGTAGATCTGCTTGCCGTACTTTGAGTAGACCTTGGTCTTCGCTGCGGCCGTTTTGGCCATCGATATTTTGCGAACTTCAAAAGCACGGCCCATAACAGCGGTCTCGATGCAACGAAACAAATACGCGAGCAACACGGCTTGCGCCTCTCAGCGACTATACCAAATGAGAGTCGTGGGACGGAAGCGTAGGCCACTACGTCGCTACTACTGCTAAGCGGGCGGCTGAACGAAGTGCGCGGGCGACCTTTCCGTCCACGGCGGCTACGCTCTCTTTACTCGGCCGATGATGTGACTATCGATATCGGTCGTGGCGAGTTGGGCCGAGATGCTGTCGGCGAAGTGGGGACTGACGACCAGTACCATGCCGATGCCCATGTTGAAGACGCGAGCCATTTCGGCCGGTTCGACTTCGCCCAATTCTTGCAACCAGGTGAACACGGGCGGGACCGGCCAACTATTCGGCTCGATATCGAGCGCGAGTCCGGCGGGAAGAATTCGTTCAACGTTTTCGTTGAGTCCGCCACCGGTGATATGGGCAATGCCGTGGACGACTTGTTTGACTCGGTAGTGCGAGAGGACTTGGCGGACGGCGCTAACGTAGATGCGTGTTGGTTCGAGCAGCGCGTCGCCAACCGTTGTCTCGAGTTCGGCGACGAGGCTGTCGATGTCGAGCCGTGCGTCTTTGAACACAATTTTGCGGACGAGGCTATAACCATTGCTGTGGATGCCGCTCGAGGCGAGGCCGACCAGCACATCGCCATCAACGATCGCGGTCCCGTCGATGAGCTTCGCGCGGTCGACGACACCGACGCAAAATCCTGCCATGTCGTAATCGCCTGGCTTGTAGACATCGGGCATAATGGCCGTTTCGCCCCCCATCAGCGCGAGGTCGCCTCGCAGGCAACCATTGCTGATCCCCTCGACGAGCGACTCGACGAGCGCCGGGTCGTCGTGGCTCATCGCGAGGTAATCGAGAAAAAAGAGGGGTTCGGCCCCCATGCAGAGGGCGTCGTTAACGCACATGGCCACGAGGTCGATGCCGACCGTGCGGTGGCGACCGGCCATTTGAGCAACAACGAGCTTGGTGCCGACGCCGTCAGTACAGGAAACAAGCACAGGATCGGCGTAATTCCGCCGAAACGGACCTTCGGAAAAATCGAGCCGAAATAGGCCCGCGAAGCCACCTTCGGCTGGAATCCCCCGCGGCGACGCGGTGCGTCGCATCAATCGCGGCAACCGCGACATGCTCTCGGCATAAGTCGCCAAATCGACACCAGCGTCTTTGTAAGTTGTTTTCGCCATGTGTTTTTTGCGCGATCGGGCGGTGGTGTGCGATTCTACGAACCGATTGCGAGCAGTGTCAACGCGGCAGACAGCGTTGCGGGCGAAGGTGGGGCGAGCGCGTTCGTGCCGGGGGTGCCGGTCCGGGCTGTGTTAGCGACCGCCCGGAGGATAGGGAGGGGCGAAGCCTTGCGGTACGATATTCGCTTGCTGAAGGCTTTGGGCCGTTTTCGCCGAATCAGATAACGATACCGGGAAGTCGCGATGGGGCTGACCCCTCCCGCCCGGTGACCTATCCTTTTGACGAAAGCACCACGCCGGATGATGCTCACCCAGGGAACTGCCCTTTTTGCCCGCATGGCGGGCGTAGCGATGCCTAAGCCTGCCACGACCACTCACCCCACGATGCAATTCAGCTATCCGCTCCCTTATGGTGCGGTGCTTCGCGACGAAGGTGTGCAGTTCACTGTCTACAGCAAGAGCGCGACCGGTATGCGCGTGCTGCTGTACGACCGGGTGAATGATCGCGAGCCGACGACCATCGTCGAACTCGACGCCAACCGCGATCGCTGGGGCGAAATCTGGAGCGTGTTCGTTCCGAAAATAAAAGCGGGGCAACTCTACCACTTTCAGGCCGACGGTCCGTACGATCCAAAAAACGGTTTGCGATTCGATAGTCGAGCGCGATTGATCGATCCCTACGCTCGGGCGCTAGCGGGCAAGTTTATACCCGCGCGCGATGGCATCGTGCGCCCGCCACGCTGCGTCGTGATTGACGATGCATTCGACTGGCAAGGAGACCGCCACCTCAAGGTGCCTCTGGCCGAGTCGGTGATCTATGAAATGCACGTGCGCGGTTTCACGCAGTCGAACACGAGCGGAGCAAAAGACCCGGGGACTTTTCTGGGGGTCATCGAAAAGATTCCCTACCTCAAAAAGCTCGGTGTGACGGCGGTTGAATTGATGCCAATCCATGAGTTTCCGCTGATGGAATCCGACGGATCTCAGCCGGTGCGGAGCAACTATTGGGGCTACGACTCGATGGCCTTTTTCGCGCCCCATCGTGGCTACCAGCAAGGCGACAAACCGGGCGACCAAGTGTGGCAATTCAAGACGATGGTCCGCGAACTGCACAAAGCCGGTATCGAAGTGATTCTCGACGTCGTATTCAACCACACGTCCGAAGGAAACGAGCACGGTCCGACGTTCGGCTTCAAAGGCTTGCAGAACAACGTCTATTACATGCTGAATAGCAATGGAACCTACAAGAACTTCTCGGGCTGTGGCAACACGGTCAACGGGAATCATCCGATCGTACGCGAGATGATTTTCCATTGCCTCCGGCACTGGGTTTACAACTATCATATCGACGGGTTCCGGTTTGATTTAGCGTCGATTCTGAGTAGAAACAGACAAGGCGAATTGGTGCCGAATCCGCCAATGGTTGAGCTGGTGGCCGAAGATCCCATGCTGGCTGACACGAAGGTAATTGCCGAAGCGTGGGACGCCGCCGGAGCGTTTCAGGTTGGTTCGTTCGCCAAACTGCGATGGGCCGAGTGGAATGGCCACTACCGTGATGATATTCGCCGCTACTGGCGGGGCGATTTTGGCATGACTGGCCCGATGGCAACACGCATCGCCGGCAGCAGCGACCTTTATCAGCCCAGTGGTCGAAATCCGTATCACAGTATCAATTTCGTGACATCGCACGACGGCTATACGCTCAACGACTTGGTTAGTTACGAGCGGAAGCACAATCTGGCCAACGGCGAAGACAATCGCGACGGCGATAACAACAACTACTCGTCGAACTACGGGGTCGAAGGTCCCACGCGACGATTGCCCGTCGTCCGACTGCGGCATCGGCAGGCAAAGAACATGCTCGCCTCGCTGCTCTTGAGTCAGGGTGTGCCGATGATCGTTTCGGGCGATGAAGTGCTCCGCACGCAGCGGGGCAACAACAACGCCTATTGCCAAGACAATGCGACGAGCTGGTTCGATTGGCGGCTGGTCGAGCGGAACGCCGAGATGCTGCGGTTCGTCAGCACGCTGATCGCCTATCGGCGGAAGCAACCGACACTCCGCCGCGAGAAGTTTCTTACCGGTACCGCGCCGCGGCCCGACCAGTTGCCTGATGTGAGCTGGTATGGAGTCGATGGCGAATGCGTCGACTGGAACAACACGTTCCACAGCCTAACGTGCTTACTGGGGAATAGTTGGCTAAAAGACCCGGCCGCTCGTCATGTGCTCATTTTCATGCACTCTGGTGGTGAAAAGCAAAAGTTCCGCGTCCCTGAACCGGCCCGCAACTTGACTTGGCGTCTACTTCTCGACACGGCGGCCGAACCGCCTGCCGACATCTACGCCGATGCCGACGGGCCGGCCATCAACTCGGCCAAGCCGCTGATGTTGGCGCATCATTCGTTAAGGTGCTTTGTGGCCGATCGGTAGGGTGGGCGTGGTAGACTGGTGCCATGCTCACATCGCGCAGCATTGTGAGCAGGATTGTGGCCGCAAGCGACTCGGGTCGATTGCCCAAATTCGCATTGCCACCCTGCTGCGCGATGTGGTAATGGCACTTGTGCTTCCCGCCATTTCGCGGGGATGTCGCATCTGATGGTACAACACGAACCTCTTCGCCCAATCGACATAGGCCTGTTCGGTGCGGTAGGAATAGTGTTTCGTCCGCAGCACTTGCCGCATTTTGTCCAGCAGTTTTGGCTGCCTTGCTGCTGAATGAGTCGACTCGGAGTTACGAGTGCCCTGCATGACAATGGTTCCTTGGAGACAGGGAATAAGCCAGTGGCCGATAAGTGGACGCATGTATACAACGCTACTTGACTGGCGTCAATCGTTTAGATAGGATTACCCGCACTAGAACTATTTGGTTTGGATTTTCAAATCCAATAACAAGTTCGGCGGCGAAGTCCGCTGGGGTACACAGTACGAGGGGGACCAAGATGAACGAGGCCGGCTTGAACGCGCTATTGGTTCGGAACTTCGGCTTCTGGATCGCCGCCGCCGTTTTGTACCCGATCGCCCACTGGATCCCTACCGCATCGGGGCAGCCGCCGCGGATCTTCGACGTGCTGGTCCCGGTCTTCGTGCTGGGGCTGGGGTTCGTTTCGAATGCCATTCTCGGCGCAGCGTTTCGGAGCGGCGGCCGGGATCGCGTCGCAGACGCCGAATAAGGCGCTGCACCTGACCGGCGGGGCATGTAGGTTTTATGCAACTCATGGCTCTCCGCGCCCCGCCGGCAGGTGAGCTTGTTCGTTAGCCTTCAAACCAATGGAACAGTTTCCGGTAGTGCCACATGACTCGATCGGCCCTGCGCGACTTGGTTCAACTCGCGGAGAAATCCGACGGGTTTTGGGTCCGACTTCGGCAACACAGGAGCCGCATGAGCGATGGGGGATCAAATTTCCCGCCAAGGACTACTTTTTCGACAATGCGTTTCAGGTCAGCTACGACGAACGAGAAACCGCAGAGTTTATCGAGGTCTCTAGTCATGAATCGTTTGTTGCTACATTCGATGGAATTCCGGTCCACTCATCCTCTGCTGACACCGTTCTGGCAGCGATTCGCATGCATGCCAGCCCTGATGAGACGGCCAGGGAGTATCCGGGCAATCAGTGCTTTCCCGCGCTCGACTTGACCATCTACCGCGAGCAGAGCAACGATTTTATCGATGCGATCGGAATTGGTCGGCGCGGATTCACGACTCGTGAAGGCTAACCAGCGGCTGCAGTTGACCGGCGACGCCCGCGGTGGAGAATAATGTTGTCGGTTGGGAGTTCGCTTCCGTGGGCGGCCGGCAACTGAGCCTTTTACGTTATCCGCCAAGCATGTACGGTGTCACCAAAGATCTCGACCTCTCTGTCTTTCGTGGTGCCACCCTTATCCAAGTCGGCGTCGGCCAATACCAGTTGCAATTCCATTTTGACCCTACCGCGACGCTCTCCGTCGAGAGCCAATGGTCGCTCGTAGACGCAAACGGCCATGAGATCGATAGGCAAATGGAGCATGCGGACCGCGACTGCTATCGACTTCACCTACTTCTTGGCACGGAAGTGACCACTGCCGAGGCGCATCCTCCCGATTCGATCAGCCTACGCTTTTCCAATGGCTATACATTGCGGGTCTTCGACGATGGACCCCAATACGAATCATTCCAAATCGAACCCGGGGGGATCATCGTCTAGGCGGATAACCACCGGCTGCAGTTGACCGGCTGCGCCAGCGAGTAGAATGGTGGGGTCGGTTGAGCGCCTGCTCCCGCGGGCGGCCGGCAACTGAGCCTCTTACATTCGCCTGAAAAATTAAAGCAAAGATGAGAACTCGACAAAAACTCATTTGTTGGAGCCCGCTGATAGCGGCAGCCCTCGTTGGCAACTCGATGAACTGCCAAGCCTACGAGGTGTGGATGGGGACTCTCGGATGGCAACAAGAGATGCATGACCATCCTGAAGACTGGGCCCGCACGGCGGCATTGGTGGAAGGACTCAATGTCAATTGGGGCCGCGGAATGCCAGATCCCTTTCGGCTCAAACCCGATTTCAGGGACGAGGTCATCGCGAAGTTCTCGAAAGCGAAGATGAATGCCAGCCAGGTTGTTCCCCACGGGGCTGGGACGATTACGGCCCAGAGCGACTGGCAACGGTCATTTGATCGAGCCGACAGCATGGGCTACAAGCTGGAACATCTCTACACTTACAACGGAGGAAAGGGCAAGACCTGGTCGGAGGACGATCATAAGCTGTTGCGGGCTTGGCTGGATCGCAATGGCCATGAAGATGTGAAAATCGCATTCAATGCACGCGCGGGCCATGGGCAGTTGGAGAGGTCGGTGATTCAAGGCGGCGGAATCGAGTGCGACCTGCAATCATGGAAGGACGACAAGGGCGGACGGCATGAGCTTCTTCGTTGGATGGCCAATCCGAGCAACCCCGCCATGCGTGGTGAAAAGATCATTATCCATTGCCACTTGAATTTTGGTCATCCAAGTAATCCCAAGGATCTTGTGGACGTGTGGGCGGCGGCGCGCATGATGGTAAGGGATATCGGGCGAGATGTGATGAACACGCCCGAATTGAAGGAAGCCTTTCGATCCGACAAGATTGTCTTCGCATTCTTCGGGGGAAACTGGACAACACCCGAGATCACCCTGCTTCCGGAGATTACGGATGACAACACGTATGCAGAGAGCTACACGGGGTTGCTGCTTTCACTTCTCGAACAGCGTGATTTATTCGAAGGCCGGTTGGGTGACTTCCCGAGCAACGAGCAGTGTGCGAGTTTCAAGCGGGATTCCGTGCGATTGAAAGCCTCGGAACCGAAAGTGGGCGAACAAAGCGGCGCTGACCAACCCGCTACCGCTGCGAAATCGAAGCCGGACGACACTGAGAAAGCCAATCCTGAATCGGACGTGCGCCCCCAGTAGCGGGTGGCAGGCCTTAGACGTTCGCCGACAGATGCTGAGGTTCGCTCGTGGCTGAAATCCACCGGCGCGGGGATGTCGCGAAGTGCCCGGCTTGTGGCTGGCGGCTACTTCTCGACACGGCGGCCGAACCGCCTGCCGACATCTACGCCGATGCCGACGGGCCGGCCATCAACTCGGCCAAGCCGCTGATGTTGGCGCATCATTCGCTGCGTTGTTACGTTGCCGAGCGATGAGGGTGATGCGCATTCGCGCGCAACCGGGCTAGGAAAACAAACCGACGCACACTATTCTCTCGAGGACTTCAGCCTTGGCGGGCCGGGTCTCGGGCAATTGCTTGCCAAGTGAGAACTCATGCGCGCTCGATTCGTCGCCCTTTTTTTGGTGTTGGTTGGTAATTCGTTTGCTCGCGGTGAAATTGTCATCAGCGAGATTATGTACAATCCGTCAGGCACCGATTCGCAAACCGATCCGTTTTTTAATCGCGAATGGGTCGAGCTATACAACTCTGGACCCGGCATCGTGAGTCTCGCTGGCTGGGTGCTTGAAGACACGCAAGACAGCACGCCCGCTGGGCCGCTTCCGAGCGGAGCGGTCCTTCGACCGGGACAGTCGCTCGTCGTGACGGGTGATGCGGCAACCTTCGATGCGACGTGGGGCGCGGGGCTGCGTCGCTTTGAAGTGACGAACTTTCCGAACTTGGCGAACTCCCCCTCGCCGACAAACGAAACAGTCGGCATCCGAAATGCCCAAGGTCAGCTCGTCGATCTCGTAAATTACGACGATCTGGCTCCCTGGCCCCCAAGCACGATTGGTGGCTTTAGTATCTTTGCAGCGCCGCAAGGACTGTCGACCTCAGCCAACGATAGCGGCTCGAATTGGCTCTCTACATCCGAAGGTTTATACGGTGGTCGCTACGCCGACGGCGAGCGCGGTTCGCCCGGCTTCGTTGCGGGGATTGCCCAGACGCCATTTGCTCCTTCGTCCGACGCCTCTTGGTCGATGGTTATTATTCCCGATACGCAGAATTACGCGAAGAGTTCCGTCGACTTCCCCGTGCTACAGCAGATGACTCAATGGATCGCCGACAACCATCAACAGTTCAGAATCGAAGTCGTCGTACAGGAGGGTGACATCGTCAATAACAATAATACGCCGAACCCCACCAGCGGCGACCAGACCGGAACCGAACAGTGGCAAAATGTCCAACAGGCGTTCAGCACACTTAACGAAGTGGTTCCCTATGTCATGGCCACCGGCAATCACGATTATGGCACCACCAACTCACAGAATCGTTCGACACAGTTCAACGACTTCTTTCAAGCGAGCGACAACTCGTTAACCAATCCTGCGACTGGTGGCATTCTCAACAGCACGATGACTCCCGGCAGCTTAGAAAATGCGACCTATCGCTTTACCGCTCCCGATGGTCGCGACATGTCGATTTTGAGCCTCGAATGGGGACCGCGTAATGCGGCCGTGAATTGGGCTCAACTGCAATACTTGCGGACAGAACTGCGCGGAACGACCGCGATGCTGGTAACGCACGCCTATATGTTCAACGATGATACTCGATACGATTGGGATCGCAACCTCGATAGTGACCCGACAAACGATCAAGGAGGTAATCCCTATTCGTATCCCACAGCGGGCGACACCAACGATGGCCAAGACTTGTGGGAGAAGTTGGTAAACGTTGCACCGGCGATTGAAATGGTAGTGAGTGGTCACGTCGGTGGCGATGGTGTGGGCTATCAAATGAGCCAAAACAACATGGGGCGTAACGTTCACGAAATGCTCTTTAACACCCAGTTCGAGCCGAATGGTGGCAACGGTTGGTTTCGCGTCTTCGAGTTTCTCGATGACGGGCGGACCGTTCGCGTGCGAACTTACTCCCCCTCCTTGGGACTGGAGAAGACCGACGCGACGAACTTGTTCGAGTTCGAGATTTCGCCGATCCTGGGGGGCGACTTCAATCGCGATGGCCGAGTCGACGCCGCCGACTACACCCTCTGGCGCGATAGCCTCGGGGCCTCGGGCATCGTTCCCTATACGCTGGGCGATGGCAACGGCAACGGCGTCGTCGACGCTGCCGACTACCAGGTCTGGCGCAGCGAATTTGGCAAGTCGCTCGCAAACGCGGCGGCCATTTCAGTCGGCGCAGTGCCAGAACCATCGTCGCTCATCGTGCTCGCTGCGGTGTTGAGCTTGCTAGCCGGTCGGACGAGGCGCGGACTTCGCTAAGTCGCGTCATCGAAAGTTTGCACAGTGGTCAACCAACTGAGTTGCGACTCCGACGAGACGTAGCTCGTCGGCTAACGCCGATATTAGAGGGCATTGTGCGTTCTTTTGTACTTCCCACTTAGCAAGAGTCGCCAACACTTTGTGACTTGCCACCGCCGTGTGAACGGACACCGATCTGCCCGCCAGTGGAAACAAGTCGCAGGACAACCGAGGCGAATGTCCTGCTTCACGCAACCGGGTATCGACCCCGTCGGTTTCTTTACGAAACGTGCAAGCCTCGACAAGAACCAGCAGCCGATGGCGAGCGGTCTGTCAAAGCCGATAATTAGGGTTGTGTGCCACTGGCTATGCCAGTGGAAGTGATTGCTGACGTGACACTTGCGTCACACTGGCGGAGCCAGTGGCACCCGGCGGAGCCAGTGGCACCCGAAGTTTCTCATCTGACAGTCCACTAGCTCGAGGCGAAGTTTTTTGGCGAGTTTCGCGACGGTTTCGTTCATCGCGAATTACGGGCTTGGCACCAAGAGACCATCTTCCATTGCGCGAAGTTGCCGATAGCGCTCAACGATTTCGCTGGTCGCGATCTTATCGAGGTTCGCTTCCAAGACAATGTTTTCGCAAGTGCGTAAGAGTCGTTGGGCCTTGGCTTCGAGGTGCTCGTACTCGCGATAGGTTTCCATGGCCCGCTCGTTTCGCTCCTGCGCTCGTCGGAACGCCGCGTAGTTGGGTAGCGATTCGACCTTGGCAACGAATTCGTCGGCACGTTCGTTGCAAAGCTCCATGGCTAGCGGCGCGTAGGGGCTGGTGAGTTCGGGCCACTCGCGTTCGATCGCTTCGACCAATCCGTTCGAGATGCGCGAATAGGTCGATTGGGTGGTACCATACTTTACGGACGCTTTTGCTTGTTCGGCTTCAATTTTTTTGAGCCGATTGTTGATCGCCGTAATCGAAGGTTTGCCTTCGATTCCGATCATCTCGGGCAATCGCTCGAGAATGGCTCGCTGATGTGGCGAACCCCGGTGGGCCAATTCGGCAAGCGAGCCGCGGAGTTCGAGGAGTTCTTGTTGCGGACCGTCTTTTTCGCTGCCGGCCAACATACCGAACAGTCCGCCAATCCCCGTAGGTTTGTCGGCATCATCGTCTCCCGGTTTTTTCTTACCCAATGAGCTGTATTTGCGGAGAAACTCGCCGCTGGTGGAAATGGGAATGTCGATCGTGTCGCTCTCGATCACGGCATAAGCGTGTGCCTCGGCAAACGAAACCGAGCCATCGCCGTTGTAGTCGGCCGAGGTAATCGGTTTGCCTGCGCGGGTCTCGCCACCGAGCGCTGCCCAGAAAAACCCACTGTATTCCTGATAATCGTCGTTGTCGATATCGGGCGTACAGCCGGCGGCCGGGCGATCGTGGACCTGTGAGAAGAACCCACAACGCCGATGGTTGCTCATCCCGAGGTCGGAGTCGGCATCGTGAAACATGGTGTGCGAGAACCCACCCGAGTAGCACTGGACCATCACCAAAATGACTTCGACGTCGGGGGACAATTGATCGAGCCAACGACTAAACTCGCTTGCGGTAATGCTGTCGCCATCCCACATGTAGAGTGAGGTGTCGTACTCGTTGGCGGTCGACTCGGTCAATTCGTCATCGTGCCAGCCGTAGTCTTCGTCGATTTCGGCCGAACCGCCGTGGGCCGTGGCATAAATGAACAACCGATCGCCCGCCGCAAGCTCGCTCGCCAGCTTTTTCATGCGTCGTTCAATTAGCTTCGGTTCCGACGGGCCCGTTTCACCGACGATGTTGTGATTTCGATAAACCAAATTCATGGTCGATTCGTCGCCTAACAGTTCTGCCATCAGCCGACGGGCCCGGGAACACGATTTCTCGAAGTTGGCATCACAAAGTTGGAGGTCTCGCGCCTCGTCTTCGCCGTCGGCGAAGTAGATTTCATGCACCGGCTTGTCGGGGCGTTGTCGCGCAAGTACCGACTGTTGAAACACGACGTTTCGCTCGAGCGAAACTTGGTTGCCAGTGGCGTCATAACCGCCGCCGATGGTGAGGAAAAAGTCATCGGCCCATGCGCTGGCCCAACCGACGACCGCGACAAATGAAACCACTGCTACTGGGCGAATTCGCATACGACGATGCTCCGAGAAATCTCACACGCCTGTGTGATCGAGATAAATGCAACAAACTTGTTCTATTGTGCCGTCACGAGCGACTGTTATGCTAGCACCAAAATTCCCGGAATTTTGTCGAAGTCGACGGCGCAATAATCGGCCGCTGCGTTATACTCTTCGCTTCGCATCGCTCGTCGGGAGCGGTGCCACTTCGAGTTTTTGCTTTTTTGGGAGGGAACCCCCAAGTGACTCGCATTCCCATCAATCAGGCCTACATGCAAAGCGAAAACCTCAAGCAGCGGCTTGAGATGAGCACTGCCGAAATCGGCCTCGCCGTCCGGACAACCAATTGCCTCGAAGAGAAGGGCATTTTTACGGTCGACGACTTGCTGCACGCCAAGCCTGAGGACCTTTTGAGCATCTCGAACTTCGGCGGCAAGACGCTCGAAGAAGTGTATAAGGCCCTGGAGAACATCGGTTTTCCGCGCCCACCACATACCTTCCGCCCTCGCTAGAACGCACTTCGTTTATCACTCGCCCATAACCGTCACCACCACCGTGCGGCGTCGCGCTTTGGTGTCACACTCAAGGTGCGCGAGTTGCTGCCAGGTGCCCAGTAGTGGGCGACCCTCTGACACCGGTACGGTCACTTCCGGGCCCAGCACGGTCGCCTGCAGGTGCGAATGGCCGTTACCGTCGTGCCACGCTTGTTCGTGCGCGTAGTTTGTATCGGGGGGAAGCAGTCGGTCAAGATTGTTCGGTAAGTCCTGCGCAAGGCCTTGCTCGTATTCGATGGTCACAACCGCGCCGGTGCTGCCAACATTGAAGATGTGGGCGGTGCCAATTGTGATGCCACTCCGCTCGACGATATCGCTGACGGCACTCGTCAGGTCGCGAAGGTGGCCGTGGCCCTGCGTTTCAAACTGATGTTGCTCGCGATAAACGGCCATATGGTTTTCCTCAGTCAGCACATCGCAATGGGGCCAACGAAGATGATAACGACAACGACTTGGCCGATGAGCGTTCATCTAACATAATATGGCGCCAGTGCGGATTTCAACATGCAACAACCGTTCCTGTTTTGCGCCTTCGACCCCAATGAGCAAAAAATGCCAAGAATCCGCATCTGTTTCTTCAATCTCCTCACATGTTCAGCCCTCATGAACGCCCACGCTACCGAACCTTACCCACCGACCCATCGGGGCGAACACGTCGATAACTACCACGGCACCGAGGTCGCCGACCCCTACCGTTGGCTTGAAGCCGACGTGCGGCAGTCGGACGAGGTCGCCACTTGGGTGCAGAAACAATCGGACTACGCCGAGCAATATCTCACGGCAATTCCCCTTCGCGACACCATCCGCCAGCGGCTCAAACAGATTTACAACTACGAGCGATTCAGCCCACCGAGCAATGCGGGCCAACAGTATTTCTATCAGCGCAACGATGGCTTGCAGAATCAATCGGTGCTCTATGTCGCCGACTCGCCAGCGGCCGAAGGACGGGTGCTTATCGACCCCAACAAATGGTCAGATGATGGCACCGTTGCTTTGGCCGACTACGCCGCCAGTGACGATGGCAAATTGCTCGCCTACGCCAAAAGTTCGGCCGGTAGCGACTGGAAAACGATCCACGTGCTCGATGTCGCAACGGGCCGCGAACGGCCCGATTTAATCGAGTGGCATCGCTTTGGCGGCATCGAGTGGAATCAAGCGAGCGATGGCTTCTGGTACTCGCGCTATCCCGAGCCGGCCGCGGGTGAAGCATTCCAGTCGCTCGCGCTTAATAAGAAAATTTATTACCACGCACTCGGTAACGAGCAGTCGCAGGACACTCTTGTCTACGAAGACCCCGAACATCCCGACTGGTCATTCGGCGTGAGCGCGACTGAAGATGGCGAGCAGCTTGTGCTCGGAATCTACCGGGGGACCGATCCGCAAAACATGGTCAAGCTGCGAAATACCGAAGGTGGCCAGTGGAAGACGTTGGTTGGCGACTTCGCGCACGAGTACAGCTTCATCGGCAAAGCCGAGGGGAAGCTCTATTTCATTACCGACCGCGAAGCGCTGACGAAGCGAATCGTCGCCACCACCGGCGATGGCGATTTTGTCGAGGTCGTTGCTGCAACAGACGACGCGATCGAAAATGCCAATCTCGTCGGCGGCAAATTACTCATTCAATACCTGGCCGATGTTCAATCGAAAGTCAAGTTGTTTGCCCTCGACGGCTCGCCCGTTGGCGAAGTACGGCTGCCCGACAAAGGGACGGCCTCGGGTTTTGCTGGCGAATTCGACCATCGCGAAACATTTTTCGCCTTCACCAATCTGGTGACGCCAACGTCGATCTATCGCTACGATTTTGCATCGGGCGAGAGCGAACTGCTGCGCGAACCGAAGATTGATTTTGACTCCGGCAAATACGTCACCAAACAGGTGTTCGCCACCAGCAAGGATGGGACCAGGGTGCCGATGACGATTGCCCACCGCAAAGACCTCGATATCGACGGCAACCGACCGACGCTGCTGTATGCCTACGGCGGGTTTTCGATTTCAATTCTGCCGGCGTTCTCGGTCGACTATGCCGTCTGGATGGAAATGGGGGGAGTCGTCGCCATCGCGAACCTGCGTGGTGGCGGCGAGTATGGCGAAGCGTGGCACCAAGCCGGCAAGATCGAGAAAAAGCAAAATGTCTTCGACGATTTCATCGCCGCCGGCGAATGGCTCATCGAGAATGGGTACACAAACTCGCATCGCCTAGCGATTCGTGGCGGCAGCAACGGCGGATTGCTCGTCGGGGCCGTGCTGGTGCAGCGTCCCGAATTGTGGGGTGCCTGTTTGCCGGCGGTGGGCGTTCACGACATGCTGCGGTTTCAAAACTTTACCGCTGGTCAGTTTTGGCGCGACGAATTTGGCGCGTCGGAGAATGCCGACGAGTTTCCCGCGCTGCTGGCCTATTCGCCCTATCACAATGTGAAACCGGGCACCAAGTACCCGGCCACCATGATCACAACGGCCGACACCGACGACCGGGTCGTGCCGATGCACAGTTTTAAGTTCGGTGCCGCGCTGCAACATGCTCAAGCAGGTGATGCACCGATTTTGCTTCGCGTCGAAACGCGCGCCGGCCACGGGGCCGGGACACCGACTAGCAAACGGATCGACCAATGTGCCGACGCCTGGGCGTTTTGTTTTGAGCAGTTCGGTTACGAGCCCGAGTAAAGCGATGAGTTGAGCCGACGGCGCTAGCCGCGGGTGCTGTACAAAATCGCTTCAACACAACCCGCGGCTCAAAAGACCTTCACCAATCGGCGTCGTCGAGTTCCATCACTCGCTGCATTCCTGCCGAGAAAATGCTTTGTCACTCGACGAAAACTTCGGGTAACTTATCCCCCCGCTTAGCGGCAGCGGCGCGGGTGGTGACCATCAGGGTTTCGTCTTCGCCGACAATGTAGACGAGTTTTTGCTTCGGGTCATTCGCGGCCGTGGCCGTTTTGTCGGGATTCGCGAGCCTGAGAATGTCGACCAAGATGTCGCTCGCGGGTTTGTTTTCGACCTTTATGCCAAAGCTTTGGTTCTTGGTGATACCGTCGAGTTGCAGGTCGCCGCCGTTGATCGTGATCGGGATACCCAAATCGTCGCTGAGGAGTTTGATCGCCATCTCGAGCGTATCGCGTTCGAACGATAGCGACGTCGGTTTCGCGAGCCGTTCGGCGAACGTTTTCGGAGTTTCGGCTTGCGTCGCGGATGCGATAGCCGTGACGGGGCCGGTACTTTCGTAGGCCATCATCAGCTCCGACGCCATCAACAGGCTGTGCCCCGCTGGTTTGGGAAGATAGCAGCGTAGCACCGCGTGAGTTCGCTCGAAGTCGGTGCGAGTGTTGCGCGCGAGCGCTCGGAGCATCGCCGGAAAACGCGCCACGACGCGACGGCCATAATCGCCGGCCGTGAGACCGATGATCGCCTCCTCAGCATCGCCCGGCCAGTCGGCGACCTGTTCGGCATAAGACTGGGCGATCTCGCGCGACTTGGTGCCACCGGTAGGGGAGACTAACAGCTCGGCAAAAAAGTTGGCGTCCCAGTTCATACTGAGGCAAATGCCTTTTACTTCGTCGGGAAGCATCGGAATCAGCCGCTCGCCCAGTGGTTTGCGCTGTCCGGCGAGCAACTCGCGGCCTTCGCCAAACAAGAAACTAGGAGCCGTGAGTAGGGTGATTTGCCGCTGGTCGTCGCTGGCAGAGAGCAGCGAATCGAGCTCACGACGGAGCAGCGGTGGGCTGCCGTCCAACTCCTGAAGTTCGGTGAACAAGGTCGACGACGCGATGATCCAAGTCGAATCGTCGGCCCGAAAAGTCGTCACGCCACCGGCTGATTGCTGGGCGTCGCTGCGGAACGAGCGTGGTGGCTCGCCGGCGAACGATTTGGTCGGCCGCATGACGACCGACCACTCGGGGACGTATCCACTCGCCGGACGAAGTCCTACGGTGATCGAATCGAGCTCGCGAAGTTTGACGCCGGCCGTCGATTCGAGCCACCGCGTCCCATCGTCTGCGACCGGGCCAAGCGCGGCGACCACCTTGTCGAGTTCGCCCGCCATCTCGAGCGAAGCGGGGCGGACATGCAGCACCAACTGCGCGCCGGTCGGTAGCCACGCGAGCGAGATTGGCCCTCCCGAAGTCGGCGAAGCCCACAGCGTTTTGCCATCGTCGGCGATTTGTTTTGGACCAACGGAGACGGGGTCCTTCGTTTCGTCGGCTCTCACGATGGGTGTGGGCGCAACCAGATTCGCCTCTTGCGGCGGCACCTCGGGCGACACTTCTTTGTTCAGGTTCGTCGACACTATCAGTACGATAAATACGATCGCGGTCGTCACGACCCCGCCAATGATGTAGGTAAGCTGTTGCTTCTTTTTCCGTTCGGCGCGCCGTTCGGCGAGCCGGTTGGGGTCGGTGCTGATGCGGATGTCTGCCATGTTTTTTAACCGTTTAACCTGCTGCTGTTTCCCGGTAGCCGGTTCGCCCGGCAATCGACTACGATACGTGAACGGCAAAATCGAAAATGGCTTCGGTACTCGTCACGCTCAGCATGACGAGACCGCCGACCACATTCTACGGTTTTGCCGCTCCGAATCCGAGAGCGCGGCAATCCACATCAGGCGATCAATCGATGAAGGCATCCGAGGCGGTACGACTCTACTTCAATCAGGCGGCAGACCAACTCGATCTCGATCCGTCGATGCGCGAGTTGCTGTTGCACGCCGAACGTGAAGTCTCGGTGCAAATACCGGTCGAAATGGACGACGGGCATATCGAAGTTCTGCGTGGCTATCGCGTTCAACACAACAGCGCGCGTGGTCCGATGAAAGGGGGCTTGCGATATCATCATGAAGTCGACATCGACGAAGTTCGCAGTCTTGCGTCGCTGATGACCTGGAAGACGGCCATCGTCAACATCCCCTATGGTGGAGCGAAAGGGGGCGTTACCGTCGATGCGAGCAAACTTTCGGATCGCGAACGCGAACGGATTACGCGTAAGTTTATCGACGAAATTCACATGGTCATCGGACCAGACATCGACATCCCCGCCCCCGATATGGCGACCAGCCATATCGAAATGGCTTGGATCATGAACCAATACAGCAAATACCACGGCTTTAACCCGGCGGTCGTCACTGGCAAGCCGGTCGAGTTGTATGGACTCCCCGGCCGCGAAGAAGCGACCGGCCGTGGTGTCGGCATCCTTGCTCTCAAGACACTCAATCGCGTCGGCCGCAAAGTCGTCGGCACCCGAATCGCCATTCAGGGTTTCGGCAACGTCGGCTCTCACGCCGCCAAGTTTCTCTCGGAAGCCGACTGCAAAATCGTCGCCATCAGTGGGGTGAGTGGTGCGTTCTACAAAAAGGAAGGTATCGACGTGATGCAGGCGGTCCGCTATGCCCGCAAGAATCGCAACCTGCTCGAAGGCTTCGCCGGGGGCGAAGCGATCAGCAACGAAGAGTTACTGGAACTCGATGTCGACGTACTCATTCCCGCCGCGATTGGTGGGGTTATCACCAAAGCCAATGCCTCGTTGGTGAAAGCCCCGCTAATCATCGAAGCAGCCAACGCCCCGGTCACACCCGACGCCGACGAGGTGTTCGACGCCAACGGTGTTTTGGTGCTCCCCGACGTGCTCGCCAACTCCGGCGGCGTGACGGCCAGCTACTTCGAGTGGGCCCAAAACCGCCAGTTCTATCAGTGGAACCTCGACCGCGTGCGGCAAGAACTCGACCGCATGCTCTCGAACGCCTTTGAGACGGTTTGGGATCGCAGCAAGGCTCAGAACGTAAGTTTGAGAACGGCCGCGTTTATGATTGGCATTGAACGCGTTGCGCGGGCGTCAAAACTTGCGGGTATTATATAGTTAGACAGCAAGACGAAATCCGAATGCCATCATCGTGGCCTAGTGGACTGTCAAATGAGAAACTTCGGGTGCCACTGGCTCCGCCAGTGTGACGCAAGTGTCACGTCAACAATCACTTCCACTGGCATAGCCAATGGCACACAACCCTAATGATCGGATTTGACAGACCACTAGTTTGTCATTCGTCATTCGAGCTTCGTCATTCCATCAATCCGCCGTCTCGCGACAGTCGCTTCCTTTCTCTTCCAACGTTGTTCACAAGCATTATGAAAGTCCTGTTAGCGAACCCCCGCGGTTTCTGTGCCGGCGTAAACATGGCGATCGAAGCGCTCGAACTGGCGCTCGAATCGTGTCCGCCACCGATTTATGTGTTTCACGAAATCGTGCATAACAAATACGTCGTCGATTCGTTTCGAGCGAGGGGTGTCGTATTTGTCGATGAGGTCGACGAAGTTCCCACCGGGGCGACCCTGCTCTTTTCAGCTCACGGCATTTCGCCCGAAGTTCGCGCGGCGGCACGAGCGCGAAAGCTGCAAGCGATCGATGCCACTTGTCCTTTGGTGACCAAGGTCCATCTCGAAGCGATCAAATACTCCAAACTCGGCTACACAATTTTTCTCATTGGACATGACGGCCACGACGAAGTGATCGGAACAATGGGCGAAGCACCCGAGGCGATTGTGCTCGTCGAAGACGAGGCAGCGATCGACCAGCTCGAAGTCGCCGACGAAACGAAGCTCGCCTACCTCACGCAAACGACGCTGAGCGTTGACGATGCGGGGCGCATCATTCGCCGACTCCGCGAGAAGTTTCCCACCATCAACGCGCCTCCGAAAGACGACATTTGCTACGCCACCCAAAACCGCCAAGAAGCGGTCGCAAGACTCGCCGGCGAAGCCGATATCGTGCTCGTGCTGGGGAGCCAAAATAGCTCGAATAGCCAGCGGCTCGCCGAGCTAGGTCGCCAAAGTGGTCGCCCCGCTTACTTGATCGACGGCGCGGCCGACATCGATCCCCGCTGGCTCGATGACTGCGAAACAGTGCTGGTTACCGCCGGAGCGAGCGCACCAGAAGTGGTTGTCGAAGAGTGTCTCGATTGGCTCCGCGAACACCATGGCGCGACGGTCGAAGTGCGGTCGATTCGGCAAGAAGACGTCACTTTCCCGCTCCCACGCGAACTGCGGGCCCTTGCGAAACGTTAATAACGAGCGAACTCGAGTCGCCGCCGGCTCAAATCGCGTACGCGAAAGTTCGGGTTGTGCCACTCGCAAGGGTCGCGCCAACCGCGCACTCATTTGCTATGCTGCAATAATGGTGAGCGGCCCGTTCGTAATCTATTTTTTGTAGAGACACCGTTCGCTCAAGATTTTGCCTCGTCGTCTTATCGATCGCGCCATGCAGCCCTTCTCCGTTACCTGCGAAACGTGCCGCGCCAAACTCAAGGTCCGCGACCCGGCTTTGGTAGGACAGATTCACGCTTGCCCTCAGTGCGGCGCGATGGTGATGATCGCCCTGCCTGTGGTCGAACTGATTCCGACTCCGCTCGAATTGGCGATGCCCATTGAACCGGTGACCACTGCGAACATGATGGAAGCGAGCGGCAGTTTCGAGGGACTCGACGACACGATTGCGAGCCTGAACGAGCAAGTTGTTGAAGCGGCATCGCTGGAAACGTTGAAATCAACGGCAAGCATCTCACAGTACGTCTGGAGCGCCACCATAGCCGCCGGGGTCTTGGTTGTCGCGGGGCTCGGTGTGTTGTGGGCGATGCAACCGGGCGATTCGCCGGAACTGGCGAACATCGCCGAGTCGCCATCTGCCGATACGGACACGCCGACGCGACGAGTCGATCCCGTGGCCAAAGCCGAGGACTCAACACCAGAAAAGGTCGAAGCGGCGAAACCAGTGGTTGAACCAGTCGAGCCAGTCCATTCAATTATCGCAAACGAGACAGTTGTCGTCGACGACGAAGTGACAATGGCAACCGACGAACTGCCAGCGCTTCCGAACCTGCCCGATGAATCGCCGGCGACTGCTCAAATCAAACCCGAGGAACTCTCAGCGACCGAAGTACCGAGTAGGCTCGATCCGCTCGCTCTCGATCCTGTCGACCTCGACCTATTGCTATCACCCCGCGTGGCGAACGCGACCCCTGTGGCCGCCGAGGCTCAGCCAGTCGAAATTGCTGCGGTCGAACTGCAAAGCGCACCAGTTTCCGAGCGCGAAGAAATTCGCTTCGCCCCCGGCACGTTCGTACGTGGTCCCACGGCGCTCGAGCAGCGCAACGAAAGGCCGCTCGAAGAGCGTCTCATGTTTTCGCTGGCCGATCTAAAACTGCGAAACGTGGCGTTGGGCGTCGCTTGCAATCAGTTGGCTTCACTTTCCGAAACCGGGTGTACGCTCGATCCCCATGTGCTCGAAATGGCCGCTTATCGAGCCACGCGGCCCATTTCGCTCGAACTGCCCAGCACGACCGTCGGTGCCGTGCTTGAGCGAATCGCAAGCGGATTGAAACTCGATATCGTGAAAACAGGGCAGGGGGTGTCGTTTGCGAAACCCGATGCCAATAAGTCGCGGACAATCGACTACGAAATTGCCGACCTAATGACGGGCGTCGATTCGACCGAAACCATTGTGAAGCTACTCAATCAGATGGTCGGTACCGATTGGCCCGCTGGCAGTTGTGTTGTCAGCGGCAACTCGATCTCAGTGCGACAGTCACTCGCAACGCAGTACCAAGTCTTACGATTCTTCGAGCGACTCCGCCTTGCGCGAGGCAGTTTGTTGAGAAGCCGCTACCCGGCCGAGCTACTCACCATCGAGCCCCGTTTTGCCGCAGCAAGCACGACGCTCAATCGCAATACGACGCTTACGTTTGTCGATTACACTCCGTTGCCTGACGCCCTCGATTACCTCTCGAAGTCGTGTGGAATGGTGATTCTTGTCGACTGGCAAAGCCTGGCCGATGCGGAGTTGACCGTTACGACGCTCGTCGCCGGGTCAGTCACCGACGTTCCACTTGCCGATGCGCTCGATTCATTTTGCGAGTCGCTCGAACTCGTATGGATGCCGGTCGATGGCAAGACGCTTTGGCTCACGACGAAAGCGGGGGCAACCGACCACGACTGGGTCGAGTTCTACCCCGCTGAAAGACTTGGCGACGCAGCGACGCTAGGCGAGCGACTTGCCGAGAAATTGCCAAACGATGTACTGGCACGGGCCACCTTTGCCGACGATGCCGTCAGCGAACGAATTATCGTGCGTGGTGACGCAAATGTGCATCGGGCCATCGACAATTCGTTGCCCAATTGACAGACAAACCGCCAATTGCGCGGAAAGCGGAAAGAAAAGGCAAGCACAGCGATCGCTGGGTGCCTGACAATTTTCTCTGGCACCCCTAGCAGGGGAACCGCCACGACGCAAAGACGCAAAGACGCAAAGAGACACGGCATAAAAAGATGCAAACAAACAAAAAGCGCGAGAAGCGGCTTAATGGCGATGCCAATGAAAATCTCGAAGCGACAACCCGGTGCAAACCGAGCGGTCTCTGCTCGTCGACTTAGGAACCGCTCAAGAATAACTTGGGGATTTGATTAACCGCAGAGGACACGGAGAGCGCAGAGATGTGAGCTGGAACATCGATCGACACTCGTGATTGTCGATGACTGGGAGCATTGACTCGTTTTGCTTTCAATTTG
>JBGSRO010000076.1:0-16441 GCA_041737535.1 Pirellulales bacterium
CGGCACGCAAAGCGCGTCGGGGAGTCGTTACTTGGAACGACTATTGAGCATCAGCGAGACGTGTCGGCTGCAAAATCGCAGCGCCTATCACTATCTGACTGCCGCCGTGGAGGCCCAATTCGCCGGCCAACTGGCTCCGTCGCTCCTGCCAAACAAGCAGCAAGCCGCTCCCGCCGCTGCCTGAGATCCCTAATCGAACCGTGAACGGTTACAGGCTTTGCAAGCGGCTGGCATCGAGCGCCGCCAAAAAACGGAGTCCGACAGCGAATTGCCCCCAGCAGAGGTCGAGGAACTCGAAGCACAACTAATGGCGGTCGACTTTATCGCGCAATTCGGGGCCGTCCGCCGCGCTCACGAAGTGATTGCCGAGTCAGGCCCAACGCCCGAGTGGTTAGGTATCCTTGTGCGTGGGTACGCCAACCTTTCGCAATGTACGCAACATCAGTGGAGTGCGATAAGCGAGGTGTTCGCGGCTCGTAGTTTGCTCTATGCCGAGCGACTTATCGAGATTGGCGGCGATAAGCCGACCGCTACCGCGTTGTGGCACCGGGCATACGCTCGCGCACTGGTAGGACTCCATGCCGACGCACTCGAAGACCTAGAGGGGGTCGCCCTCCCGCAAGTTCAGCTCGAACCGCCAGCTTGGGTCGCCTTGATCGACCCCTACTGTCGTTGGCAACGGTCCGAACTGAGCGAGTTGGGCGAAGTGAACAACGCCCTGAATCCATGGGCTCTGCGGCTCCGGTTTCAGCTGAACGCGAATTATCGCTATTCCGACTGGATCTACGACGCGGGTGTCGAGCACCTGCAATCGTTTCCCACAGCCTACGGAGTCTATGCCGATATGGCCCAATTTGGTCATAGTTTGGCTGCCACGCGAACCGGTTCGCAATACGCGCCGGCTGCTTTCGCGCGATTTTCGATGGTCAGCCTCAACGCACTCGACAACCTGCCAGCGAATATCAAAGACCAATTGCCAACCGATCTTGCGAAGTTTCGCGCGCTCGCTGCCGAGGTAAACGATCCCAACCCTCAAGATCAGTTCTCGCCCTTTCCGGCCTACTTCGGCAAGCAATTGGTGAAAGCTGCCGACGACGACATGTCGCCGGGGCTGAGTTGGGCCGCGCTCGGTACGCTGATCAGAGATGAAGTCTTCGTCGAAGCGGCCAATTATTTCGCCGTCTCGATGGTGGCGACCGAACACTCGCACGCCGCCGACGTCGACAATATTGTTCCCACTGTGGGCGACCATCCCTATCTCCCCTACCTTCAGTCTTATCGTTTCAACGAGCGGCAACAACCCGAAGAGCGGCAACAACTGGCCGGCGAAATTGAACTCCGCGATGTGACCCATCGCATGGGAAGGATTTGTTCGCTGACTTGGAACGCTGAAGTCAATGGCCGAAAAGATGTCGGTCGTGTTGCCTGGCAATTGCTCGACCGACAATTGACAGCGCAGGGTGTGATCGACTCGGTCTATTACAGTGGTCCTTACTGGAAGCCCAACAACACCGGTGAGGCGAAGGCATTCGCGAGCCAACTTCGCGAACTGGCACCGAAATCAGAGATTGCCTCTCGCGTTCAAATCGAGGCGACCCCGTCGCCAACGGCCGAACAGTTGGAACAGTGGGGAAATGGAGTTGTACGAAGATCCCGATGCCTGGCGGATGTTGGGCGAAAAATACGAGAAAATGGGCTCAGTTGAAGACGCCATTCGCTGTATCCATCAGAGCCTTGAACTCAACCCCAGATTCGAGGCGGCCAGCCAACTCGCAGCCCTCTATCTCGAGCAGCGCGACCGCCAGTCATGGGAAACGATGTGGGAAGCATTCTTGCAACTGCCCGACAACTCGTCGAACCATTACTTTGCCCAACTCGAGATTGCCGACGCTTACTGTGGATGGGGCGAATGGCAGAACGCGAAGCCATACATCCTCGAAGCTGCTCAAGTCTGGGGGACCATTTCGCTCTATCAAGCGAGCTTCGTGCTCGAAGGACTAGGCGAATGGAAACAGTCGGAATATTGGATGACCGAAGCGACCACGAACTATCCCAGTCACTACGGTTACGCTTGGTATTACTGGTGCCGCCGGACCGGAAGGGGCAATCTGGCGGCAGCACTCGAACATGCCAAAGCCTACTTTGCCAATCCGCTCGGTAAGCCAACGCGGGCCAGCCAAGTGTTGCAAGGCTCATTTGCCGTGCTACAAGACGATCGTGACACGGCGCGCGCCGCGTATGCAAAGGCTCTCGATTTCTATCCTTCATACACCTGCACGCTGATGGTATCGAAATTGGCACGCGAGGCCTTGGACACCGAAACACACCAACGGGCCATCGCCGCCCTTCGCAAGCACTACCAAGAGTCGCCCCCTGACGACGAATCACCCGAATTAACGAAGGCTGGCATGGCGGTCGTCGACCTCACCGAAGCCCAGCAAGTGAGCGACGAACAGATCGAACAAATCGGTACGCTGATCCAACAAGTTCCCGACTCACCAACCCGCTCGGCGCTGGCTTACTTCTTCGGCTGTGAACTCGATCGACTGGGCAAAGAAACGGCCGCCCTCGAATACTGGCGTCATGCCCTGGTGTTGCCGAGCCGCGATCATATCTATGCCACGCTGGCCGGCCACGAATTGTGTCTCAAGAAAACGACCTCGCGGCAGGACGACGATGTCTTGGGGAAGGATGACCTGTGGGGGCCGGCGACGGCAGAGTAACAGGTGCCGACGTCGATTCACCCTCAGAACGCTGCGCAAAAACCGCGAGGCGCGGGTGTAAAGTCAAGCAAGTCACTCGATCGAGTATCAGTCTTGCAAGATCATGTTTCCGTCGATCAATGCAGCCTGTCAAAAGCAACTACAGCGTTTCTCGGTCAGTTTTCGCTCGCTCTACGGCAAAACAACCACCTGGAACCAGAAGTGTCGGGGCAACTGGTCGTGCAAGCAGATCAACGCCTTACGCCGACTGTCATCTCGACGGTAGTCACCTGGCGGCGCCGTTCGCCTTCGGCTGTGGCTTGCTGGCGTAAAACATTCTCAGCGTTATGAAGAGTGCGATTGCCGCTGCGCTCGGGGCCGACCGACTCGATGACATTTCGAGTTTTTACCTAGCGGACGAATTTCGCGGCCTGATGCTCGGGTGCCATGCCCCCATTGCGCAGCTGTGTGAGCGTGAGTTTGGCCGCAGGTGAAGCGCTTCGATTGCAATAGTTCGCATTGCCACCCTGCTTCGCGATGTGGCAAAGGCACCCGTGCAGTTGGGCAAACAAGTCAATCTGTCCCAATTCCAAGCGGCTTCGGATGGGTGTCACCGTTTGGGATCCTTACCGTTTTGGATCCTGATAGATGTCGGCCCGCGAAAAGTCGGCACGGAGCGAGGTCGCCCTCATCAAAACCGCGTCCAATTCCATGTCAAAATCGAACTCGGTTTTCGGCTCGGCATGGTTGACTTCAGCGCCGCCGGGCGGACTAAAGAGCGAGCGGATGAAGCCATCGACCGAGAGCCCCGGGGGTTGGGCGGCGCGGGTGAGTTGTCCGGCTGTTGTCGGGTGTCGCTCGATCGACGGCATCGTCGTCTTCTCCCTTCCCGCATTCTGCCAACTGCCGCCCGGAACGGTAGCTAAATACCTGCCAAAATGGCACTCCCCCTCTCCTCACCGCCCGCACCACTCGCCCTAACTGCCTGCTACCGCTAAGCTTGTGGCAATCATTTTCACTTGGCACGCTGCTTGCTCTACTACCTCATAAACACCGGGGACTGTCAAAAGCGGCTCCCGGTCTAGCTAGGCGAACAAATCAGTCGGCTGCTTCCAGCAGCGGCGGCATACCAGTCAGTTGACTCAGTTGACGACGACGAACCACTCTCATAGGAGAACGAAACGTGGCGAAGCAAATGGTGTTTGAGGATGACGCACGCAAGCCGTTGGCGGCAGGTGTTGCCAAGTTGGCGCGGGCCGTACGCAGCACCCTCGGGCCGCGGGGCCGCAACGCCGTGCTCGACAAGGGGTGGGGTTCGCCCAAGGTGACCAAAGATGGTGTGACCGTGGCCGAGGACATTGAACTCGACGATCCCTACGAAAATCTCGGTGCCCAACTCGTCAAAGAGGCCGCTAGCAAGACGAACGACGTCGCTGGCGATGGCACGACCACGGCGACTGTGCTGGCCGATGGTATTTTTCGCGAGGGGCTGAAAATGCTCGCCGCTGGTGCCGATGCGATGGCCCTCTCGCGGGGTATTCACAAGGCGGTCGCGGCCGTTTGTGAAGCGGTCAGCAAAATGTCGGACCCGGTCGAGGTGAAAGACAAAAAGAGCTTGCAACAGGTCGCCACGATCGCGGGAAACAACGACCCGACTATTGGTAATGTGCTCGCCGAGGCGTTTACGAAGGTCGGCAAGAATGGTGTCATCACCGTCGAAGAAGGCCGCGGCAACGAAACGACTGTTGACATCGTCGAGGGAATGCAATTCGACCGCGGCTATTTGTCGCCTCACTTTGTGACCAACGAAGACGAACAATCGGCCGAACTCGAAAACTGCTATGTCTTGGTCTTCGAAGAGAAGATCAGTAACGCGAAGATCATGGTTCCTTTGCTCGAAACGATTTCGAAATCGGGCAAGCCGCTTTTGATAATCGCGGAAGATGTCGATGGCGAGGCGTTGGCGACTTTGGTCGTGAACAAGATGCGTGGCATCGTTAACGTGTGTGCCGTCAAGGCACCCGGGTATGGCGATCGTCGCAAAGCGATGCTGGGCGACATTGCGACGCTCACCGGAGCGACCGCCATTTTCAAAGACCTTGGCATCAAGCTCGACGCGGTGCAACTTACTGATTTGGGTCGTGTCAATAAGGTTATCGTCGCGAGCGACAAAACGACCATTGTCGGTGGTGCCGGTAGTAAAGAAGCGATCAGCGGCCGGGCCGATCAGATTCGTCGCGAGATTGAGTCGACCGATAGCGATTACGATCGCGAGAAACTGCAAGAACGGCTTGCCAAACTGGCCGGTGGCGTCGCCCAAATCAAAGTCGGTGCCCCTACCGAGTCGGCCATGAAAGAGCGCAAGGCACTGTTTGATGATGCCCGCGCTGCGACCCACGCGGCATTGGCCGAAGGTGTTGTCGCCGGTGGTGGTGTGGCATTGCTCCGCAGCGAAAAGGTGCTCGATAAGCTTGGTCTCGAAGGAGACGAAGCGCTCGGCGTGCGGATTGTTAAAGCGGTGCTCGAATACCCGATGCGGTACATTGCCGAGAACGCGGGGGTTGATGGAGCAGTGGTCGTGAACCGCGTCCGTCGCATGAAGGGCAAAAACGAAGGCTACAACGCCGACAAGGACGAATATACCGATCTCGTCGCGGCTGGTGTCATCGACCCAGCGCGGGTGGTTCGCACATCGCTGCAAAACGCGGCGAGCGTCGCCGCGCTGCTACTGACGACCGATTCGCTCATCACCGAAATCCCCAGCACCGAAGAAGAGGGTGGCCACGATCATGGTCACGACCACGGCATGGGTGGCATGGGTGGCGGAATGCCAGGCATGGGCGGAATGGGTGGCATGGGCGGCATGATGTAAGCCGCTTCTCAAGTTGTTCTTCACGCCCGGCGAAAACGCGCCGCGTGATCTTCCCATAAATCTTAATTTGCTTAAGGAAATCAAACATGGCCAAGGTGAACCTGCGTCCGCTCGACGACCGCGTTGTTGTCAAGCCTCTCGAAGCGGAAGAAATGACTGCCGGAGGAATCGTGCTCCCCGACGCGGCTCAAGAAAAGCCACAGCGTGGCAAAGTGATTGCCGTCGGTGCGGGCAAACTGCTCGACAGTGGCAACCGAGGCGAGCTGTCGGTCAAGGTTGGCGACGAAGTGATTTTCGGCAAGTACGGCGGCTCGGAAGTCGAAGTCGACGGCGACGAATACAAGATTCTCCGCGAAAGCGACATTCTGGCGAAGGTCGTGGCTTAGCTTTTGAACCGCAGAGGACGCCAAGAGCGCAACGATACGATCGTTAAGTCTCCGCCTACTGAAAGTCGTCGTAAGTCGGTCACAAGAAAGCACAACTAGTTTCAAACTCACTTGCCTTGGCGCTCTCTGCGTTCTCGGCGGTTTTTCAAAGAGGAAAGCAAGATGGCTAAACAACTAATGTTCGAGGACGCGGCACGCGCGAAAATGCTCGCCGGTGTTGATAAGCTCGCCGATGCGGTCGCGGTAACGATGGGCCCCACCGGTCGCAACGTCATCATCAACAAGTCGTTCGGCGGACCGACCGTCACCAAAGATGGCGTGACAGTGAGCAAGGAAATCGAACTCGAAGACCCGTTCGAGAACATGGGTGCGAAGCTCGTACACGAAGTGGCCGACAAGACTTCGAGCCTCGCGGGCGATGGCACCACCACGGCGACGGTGCTGGCTCGCGCAATTCTCCGTGAAGGAACTCGCAACGTCGTTGCCGGTAGCAACCCCACGGCTGTGCGTCGGGGCATCGATAAAGCAGTCGATGCGGCTGTCGAAAAACTGACTTCAATGTCGAAGAAGGTCAGCAGCAAAGAAGAAATCGCCCAGGTCGGTGCGATCAGCGCCAATAACGATCGCGTGATTGGCGACTTGCTCGCCGATGCGATGGAGAAGGTTGGTAAGGACGGTGTCATCACGGTTGAAGAAGGCAAATCGACCGAAACCACACTCGAATTCGTCGAGGGCATGCAGTTCGACAAAGGCTACTTGTCGCCTTACTTTATCAACGAACCATCGACGATGGAGTGTACGCTCAACGATGCTTATCTGTTGATTCACGAAAAGAAGATCACCAACCTTCGCGAGCTGCTGCCGATCCTCGAACAGGTGAGCCAAAAAGGTAAGCCGATGTTGATCATCGCCGAAGATGTCGAAGGTGACGCGCTGGCCGCACTGGTCGTCAACAAGTTGCGCGGCATTCTCAACATCTGTGCTGTGAAGGCACCTGGTTTTGGCGATCGCCGTAAACAGATGCTGGGCGACATTGCGACGCTGACCGGAGGCACCGTCATCAGCGAAGACCTCGGCAAGAAGCTCGAAAATATCACGCTGGCCGAACTGGGTCGTGCGAAGAAAATTAGTGTTAGCAAGGATGAGACGACGCTCGTGCAAGGTGGTGGCGACAAGGCCGCCGTCTCGAAGCGGATCGACCAGATTCGCAAGTCGATCGAGGCGAGCAGCAGCGATTACGATCGCGAAAAGCTGCAAGAGCGATTGGCGAAGCTGACCGGTGGCGTCGCTATCGTGTCGGTCGGTGCCAACAGCGAGGCCGATATGAAGCAAAAGAAAGCCCGCGTCGAAGACGCACTGCATGCGACTCGCGCCGCCGTTGAAGAAGGTATTCTGCCGGGCGGCGGTGTGGCACTCTTGCGTTGCAAGGAAGCGGTCGAAGCGACTGTGAAGAGCGCCAAGGGAGACGAGAAAATCGGTGCGACGATTGTGCTGCACGTCTTAAGCGCACCGCTCAAGCAGATCGCCGACAACTGTGGCCTCGCCGGCAGCGTCGTTGCTGACGAAGTGTCGCAGCGTGGCGTGAACGTCGGTTACGACGCCAATGTTGGTGAATATGTCGACATGTTCAAGGCGGGTGTCATCGACCCAACTAAAGTCGTCAAGACGGCCCTGACAAACGCGGCGAGCATCGCTGGGTTGTTGCTCACGACCGAAGCGCTGGTGACCAACTTCGACAACAAAGAAGCCGACAAGAGGGGCGTCGTCGGCAGCATTCGCTGATCGCGCAGGTTGGCACAATCGATTTTTACCTGGGCCATTCGCACGCGCGAGTGGCCCGGTTTGTTGTGCCGCCGACACTGTACGGAACTTTCGGGCGTTAGGAAATGGCGATGGCAACCCAGCGCGACTACTACGAAGTGCTCGGCGTCGAGCGGACGGCCGACGGCACGACCATCGCCAGCGCCTACCGTCGGCTTGCTGTCAAATATCACCCAGACAAGAATCCGGGCGACCAAGAAGCGATCGAGCGGTTTAAGGAGTGCAGCACGGCCTTCGAGGTGCTCAACGACCCGAATAAGCGCGCCCGTTACGATCAGTTTGGCCACGCTGGTCTCAATGGAGGAGCGTCGGGGGGGAGTGGCTTTAACGATGTCGAAGATATTTTCTCGGCCTTCGGTGATATCTTCGGCGACATTTTTGGCGGCAGCGGGAGTCGTACGCGGACGCGGCGGGGTCGCGATGTGCGCTGCGACGTCGCGCTGACGCTCCACGAAGCGGCCGAAGGTTGCACCAAAGAAGTTAAGTTCGAGCGCCACGAACTTTGCGATACATGCGACGGCAGCGGCGCAGCCGATGGTTCGAGTCGCGAGGTTTGTTCGTACTGCGGTGGTCATGGTCGCGTCATTCAGTCGGCCGGCATCGTCCGCGTGCAGACGACTTGTCCATCGTGCGCCGGCGCGGGATCGACCATTGCCAAACCTTGCGGCGACTGTCATGGGCGCGGTGTGCGACTGCGTAAAGTCGTGACCGAAGTTCGCATTCCGGCAGGCGTCGACGACGGAATGCGAGTGCGCATCTCGGGCGAAGGCGAACGGAGCGCTTCGGGGGGCGTGCCGGGCGATTGCTACTGTTTTATCTCGATCAAGCCACACTCCTTGTTCGAGCGGCAAGGCGATCACCTGATTTGCCGCGTGCCGATCACCTATTCTCAAGCCGCGCTCGGATGTACGCTTGAAGTTCCGACGCTAGCCGGCCGCGATGAGGTGACGATCAAGCGAGGCACGCAGTCGGGCGACGTGATTAAACTACAAGGTCAAGGAATGCCCGACCCCCACCGTCGCGGTCGGGGCGACCTGCTTGTACAAGTGACGATCGAAGTGCCGACAAAACTGGCGACTGAAGAAGAGGCGCTGTTGCGTAAGCTAGCCGAAGTCGAACACAAACATGTGGCCCCCCGTCGCAAGAGTTTTTTTGCGACCCTGAAAGACTATTTCGCACCCGCCCTTGAAGATGAGCTAGAGGAAGATCAGCAATGACCGACAATCAATCGACAAACCGCGCGCAAGGCGAACCTGCCGATGACGACACGATCGACTTTCCCGCCGTCGATCCCGGCGCTGTCGATGCTAGTGTCGACCAACAACTGGCCGCCGAGAAGGATCGTGTGCTAAGGCTCCAAGCCGAATTACAAAACCTGCGGATGCGGCAGGCCCGCGAACTCCGCGACGAACGGCAATATGCGGCCATGCCACTGATGCGCGACATACTTCCGGCAGTCGACAACGTCGAGCGCGCCATCGAAGCGGCCAACAAGTCGGGCGAAGCCACGGGGCTGCTCGAAGGAGTCAAGCTGGTGCGACAGCAACTACTCACAGCGCTCGAGCAACACAGTTGCAAAGCAATCGAAGCCGACGGTGCGATCTTCAATCCCGACCAGCACCAAGCGATCCTTCAGCAACCCTCGGCCGACTGTCCGGCGGGCCGAGTGATGATGGTCGCGCAAACTGGATATAAGCTGCACGAGCGGGTCGTCCGTCCGGCACAAGTCATTGTTTCGTCAGGTCCTGGCGGCGCGGGTCACATAGCCGCCAGCGACCAAGGTTCCGCCAGCGGGCAAGCGTAGTTCCCCCCATTCTCTTCGGCGCACAAAACATGCCAACCTACGATTATGAATGCTCCGCATGTGAGCATACTTTCGAGTTGTTCCAAGGGATTAATGACCCGGTACAGAGGAAATGCCCCGAGTGCGGCAAACTCAAACTGAAACGACTGTTCGGCATCGGCGCGGCGGTCGTGTTCAAAGGCTCGGGTTTCTACGAAACCGACTATCGCAGCGAATCGTACAAGAAAGCGGCCGAAAAAGACTCGAACGCGAGCGAAGGGAAGTCTGAAAAGAAATCAGACGACAAGCCGGCGAAGAGCGAAAAGAAGGCAACGAAGAAAGCCGAGAAGAAGTCATCGGATTAACTTTATTGAGCCGTCGGCGCTAGCCGCGGGTTTCGCGTCAGTTCACCTGCGGCTAGCGCCGCCGGCTCTAAAACCCGCAAAGAGTTAGCATTCCGTGTTTTGTCCCATCTGTAAACGAGATTTCGATATCACTAAATCGGAGGCCCCGCCGTTTTGCAGCGAGCGTTGCCGGACGATTGATTTGGGACGCTGGCTCGACGAGCGGTATGGGCTGATCGATCTTCCCGATCCCGAAGCCGATGAGCTGCCGGAAGAAGCACGCGAATAGCGGCCGTTTGATTCTCTTGCTAGCACGCGAACTCGCGTAGCGGTCGGCACGATGGTTCGCTATCTTCCACGCCTGCAATCAGTGGCAGCCGGTTTCTGGCATTCAGGGAGCAAACTATGTCGCTCGGCCGACCCGTACTCAGCGGCATCGATTGGTGTGAAATCGCGCCCCCAGTGAGAGCGGCAGTTGCCGTGGCGCAGGCATTTCGTGTGCGCACGCTGCTGATCGCGACTTTGGCGTTCCTGACTTTTTGGGGTGGCGATTTGTCGCTCGGGCAGTTCAGCCCCAATGGTCCGTCGGCCGCATCGACAACGGCCGAATTCGGCGCCGTTTCCCTCGCTAACCCAATCGAATTGACTCAAATCATTGTGCTGCGTGGCTTCGCTTTGGCTCAGCTTGTGGTCGAACCGTTTGAGAATTTGACAAGGGTGATCGGTAGTGGATGGTGGGTGGAGCTCGCCCGCTGTGTCTGGCGGATCGTTTGCTTGTCGTTCTGGACAACGGTGCTGGCCCGTGTCTTGGTCCTCGGCATCACTCGCGGCGATGCGCCGCGACTAGTCGGTTCGGTCACGTTCGTCGCCGATCGTTGGAAAAGTCTTGCGATCTCGATGGCTTTGCTCGTGGTTGGTGTTGTCGCCCTCGCGGTTCCGCTTTTCGCGGCCAGCGCGGCAATTCAATCGGGCAGTTGGCTGGCGTGGCCGCTGGCGATCGCTTGGCCTGTTGTGATTGTGATCTCGCTTGTCTGGGTCATCGTCACGGTCGGGGCCGCGCTCGGTTGGCCGCTCACTTGCACGACGCTCGCCACCGAGGCGACCGATTCGTTCGACGCGGTAAGTCGGACCTATGCTTACTTCTTTCAGCGGCCTTGGCTGCTGGTCGGGTGCGTTGGCTGTGGCAGCGTAGCAATTTTCGCGGGAGCCTTGCTGATGGAACTCGTGGCCGGCGCGACGCTGGGCGTTTCTCAGCAGCTTGCGGCGGTCGACAGTCCCGTTATTGGACTTTGGCAGGGAATGATGGCGAGTGTCGCGACGGGCTACCTCTGCGCCGCCAGCATCTCAGCGACGGTGGCGACCTATCTCGTCTTGCGTCGTTCGATCGATGGCGTTGAAGTCAACGACGTGTGGGTCGAGCCGACTGACTTGAGTACGACGACCATCGCGATGGAACCGAGGCACGCGACTGAACCGACGCCGCTTGCCAAGGCAGGCTAGGGTTCGCCCGTCGCGTGCGTTATGCTGGCGAGTCCACTCAAGGAACCCGCCATGCCGACACTCGCCAACAACTTGCTCGCCCCACGGTTTTTGTTTCGCTTCGCAGTGCCACTTAAGCGGCTCGATCCGCTCTGGCCGATCGACGCTAAGAAGCTGACCGACGACCACCGTCTCCCCCCGTTGTCACGACTCGACGTGGGTAGCGAATCGGTCGAGCGGCCATTCGCCGAGCTTTGGGCAGGGTGGAGCCCGCTCGGGATTTCGCTGGTGCTGCGTGTCAACGGTAAGAACCAGCTTCCTTGGTGCCGCGAGTCGCGGATCGATGAGTCCGATGGACTGCAAGTTTGGATTGACACCCGCGCGACGCACAACATTCATCGCGCGAGCAAGTTTTGCCACCGCTTCGCGTTCTTGCCTTCGGGTGGCGGAAGCGACGCCAGCGGTGCGATTGCCGACCAGATGCTCATCAACCGGGCCCGCGAAAACGCCCGGCCAGTGAAACCACGCGAACTGCAAGTCGCCAGCAAAGTGACCCAAAAAGGCTACGATCTAGCCGCCCACATCCCCGAATCGGCCCTGGGTGGCTTCGACCCGGCCAACTACCCCCGGATCGGCTTCACGTATGCTGTGCTCGACCGCGAACTGGGGCTCAACACGTTCGCAAGCGGAGCCGGTTTTCCGTTCGATGAAGATCCGAGCTGCTGGGCGACGCTGGAACTGGTGGATTGAGGCGGTTTACTCATCGCCATTTTCTTTCCCGGCTTCAGCACTCCATCGGCGCAAGCGCTGACGCCGCACGCACGCCTTCGGTCGAAAGGTCGGTGGAGAATTTCTTACAAATCCTGCCTGCCGAAATGCCGTCACGGATTAGTTCTAGCACGCTTTGCACAGTGGCTCGCGTGCCGCGCACACATGGCTTACCAAAATGAACCGACGACTTAGTCGAGATGCGATCGCTCATCCACGAACTCCGATAAGTGGAAGAGCATTCTCCTCCGTGGCTTGCTCCGGATCGACATCTGCCGAAAATTCGGGCGACGAATTGCTCGGCAATTCGAGTTCGTCGCCCGAATTGCGAGTTTCGTCATAAATCAGCCAAGCGACACCCAAGATCACCATCGACCAGACGAGGGCGCGGACACTTAACACTCGCGACATGGTCAGCTCGCTGACTTCAAGGCGGTGAGAGCCGCGTCATAGTTCGGTTCGCTCGTCACCTCGGGCACGTACTCGGCGTACGTCACTTTGCCGTCTGCGTCGAGGACAAACACAGCCCGGCACAGCACCTTCAGGCCATCTTCCATCAGCGTGCCATAGGCGTTGCCGAAGTTCTTGTCTTGGTAATCGCTGGCGACGCGAATATTGGTGATTCCCTCGGCTCCGCAAAAACGGTTCATCGCGAAAGGCAGGTCGAGGCTCACCGTGATGGCGTTAATCGAGTCGCCCATGGCGCCGAGCGATTCGTTGAACTTTTTGGTCTGCGTGGCACAAGTTCCCGTATCGAGTGAGGGCACGACAGACAACAACGTCGGCTTCCCCTTCACATCCGCCAACGTAATCGCATGCAGTCCCGCGTCAAAATAGTGAAGGGTGAATTCGGGAGCCATTTGGCCCACTTCGACTTCATCTCCGGCAAGTGAAACTGGGTTTCCTTTGAGCGTGACCGCTGCAGAACGCGACATGATCGTTTCCTTCATTGGGTATTCAATTGGTAGTGTGGGCAATTTGCGTTAATCGACGCATCGAGCGCTGCGAAGCTTGCGTAAACAGTTTGACATACTCCCCCCCTCATTCGCAATAATGCGATCCCATAACTCGCCGCAATAAATAGACGCAGCCGAGCGAACAGATTCGCAGCAGACCGCTCGCCCACTCGAAACTTTATGAAAATAAGGGAGTATTGCCGTGGTTCGTTGTTATTTTGTCACCGTGATTTGCTCGGTAGTCATTAACGCGGTAACGGGCGGATCGGCCGCCGGCCAAGCGGCCGCCCACTCCGATTCCGATGTCTCGCGCTACCTGCGCGAGGCGTACTTCGCGGCCACCGAAAGAGACCTCGCACTGCGCGAGCGGCTCTTGATTGCGGCCGAAGCAACCGATCCGAATGCGAGCACTATCCATTGGCGCAGCGGCCAAATGCTGGTCGATGGCGAGTGGACAACGATTGCCGACATCCAGTCGGCTGCGGCCGACGACCCCCGCATCGCGCGCTACAAAGCCTTGCTCGCGGCCGCCGACGATTCGCCGGCCACGCAACTCGAACTCGCCCGCTGGTGTCGTCGTGCGCGGCTCGACGACGAAGCCCGCGTTCATTGGCAAAACGTACTCGCTATCGACGTGCGGCATGCCGAAGCGTTGCGGGCATTGGGGTTGCGACTTGTCGATGGCGAGCATGTCGCCATCGACGAGTTGGGCGATTACCACCAGAGCAAGAAAGCCGACACACTCGCGCAGCGCAAGTGGACGACGAACGTCCGTGCTTGGCAACGCGCATTCCAAACGAGCGGAACGATCGCGCGCGATGAGCTATTAGAGCAAATCGCCCAGATTGCCGATCACCAGTCGATTGACGCGATGGAAGTTTGGACGCTCCCCGAGTGGTCGGGCGACGAAAGCTCGCGCGGGAACGAAGCTGCCGCCGTGGCATTTACGATGGCCCTCGCGGACATGAGCGACGTGGCCGCTACCGAGTCGCTCGTAAGACACGGCTTGGCATCGACGCACGCCACCGTCCGCGATGCGGCAGGCGACGCACTCGGCGAGCGGTCGTTCTATGAGTTCGTCCCCGATTTGCTCGACACGATGGAGCAGCCGATCGTGTCGCGTTGGGACGTTAACTGGGACGGCAATGGAAATGTCCGCTATTCTCATCGACTATTTCAACGTGGTGCGTTTGTTGATCGCGAACTGGCGAACCAGCACGACTTGCAGCAAGTCGATACCAACCCGGCCCCACGTTCGGCGTTCGACCCCGTGGTGCAGCGCATCGCCACGGTCGCCGACACGACCACCCGGAGCTACGCCCGCAGGGCTGAGCGCGTTGAAGCCCAGGTCGCCGCCACGAACCGAACAATCGAAACTCGCAACAATCGTATTGCCGAACTATTGCGTGCGGCGACAGGCGAGCCCTACGACGGCGACCCCGACCAATGGTGGGATTGGTGGATCCAGTATACGAGCATCGAACTGGCCAGCTCGCGGCCGGTCGAGCGTTCGGTCAGCACCCAGACACGCGCAGAAGTCTATGCTCCCCAAGCGCCATCAGTCCCTAGCGCGATGGTCGTGCGAGCCGGTGGCAGTGGCGTGCCGATTCCGTCGTACGAATGCTTCGTCGCCGGAACTCCCGTGTGGACCAAAACAGGACTCGTGCCAATCGAGCAGCTTAGCGCCGGTGATCTAGTACTATCTCAAGACACCACGACCGGTGAACTGGCGTTTCGAGTTGTCGTCCGCCGCACCGTTCGCGATCCCTCCCCAGCAATGCGAATTCAGTGCGGTAGCGAATCGATCACGGCCACCATCGGCCATCCGTTCTTCAAGTTGGGGCAAGGCTGGACGATGGTCAAACAGCTTGTCCCCGGCGATGTGATTTCCGGTGTCACCGAACCGACGCTGATCGACTCCATTGAGCCGGCCGGCGACATGCTCGCCTACAATTTAGTCGTCGACGACTTCGCCAGCTATTTTGTCGGCAACGCCGGGCTGTTGGTCCACGACGGCACGCCAACGCCGGCGGTCCGCGAAGTCGAGCCAGGATTACGACTCGAAGAACGATAGCTGCAATTGCCCCGCGATGTATGTAAACTCGAAGAGGCGTGAGCGCCAGTATTTCGTACTGGCTCGCGTTATCGTCTAGGCTGGAGGGAACATCGCACAAGCTGGGAAATCTTGCTGCGATCGCTGTTGTTTTTCGCCATGACCGTTGTGTCGGACCGAGCGACCGGCGGGGAATGTATCATCGCGCGGGCCCTCAACATGCGGCTGCGTCCCTTCATCCGCATTAGCGCGACCACAAGTAGCGGTTTGCTGTCGTCGTCGCCGTGCGATCACCTTCAGATTCGCGAGCACCGCGATCGTTATTCGCAGTCAGAAATCGAACCCTTCTTGTTACGTGCCAAACTCGTCGGGCGAACGTTGCGTGGGCGAAAGCTCACGGCGAAGGGTTACAAGCATCTGGGGCAGACTCCCCCGGAGGCGTAGCGTTCAGAATTCAGCCGCCTACTTTGTCGCAACAGCTCACAATACGATTATAATCGAGGTGTCCGCAAAAATCGCCGAGGGCCAGATCATGAGTACAGCCACCCCGCCGTTACGCTATCTTGCTGAACTACCGCGAAACTTCGCAGTGGGCGAATATACGTTCGATGACTACTTGCAACTGCCTGAGGGCGAGCCTGTCGAACTGATTCGAGGAAACATTGTCATGTCGCCCGCACCGCGTTTCGATCATCAAGTTGCAGTGACGCTTCTGGCTGGGCATTTGATGGCGTGTGCCGGCAAATCAAACGCCTTTGCGGTTGCCTCGCCGATCGACGTGAGATTTTCGGACGATACAGTCGTTCACCCAGACATTGTCTATCTCTCACAGCGCGAGCGAGGTATCGGCCAGCCGCGAGTCGAGGGGGCTCCCGATTTGGTGGTCGAAGTCCTCTCACCAGCAACCAGTCTACGCGACCGCCGTCACAAACTTGCCATTTATGCCGAGTTCAAAGTTCCCGAATACTGGATCGTCGACATCGCTCAACGAGAGATCACCTATTTGATCTTGAAAGCTGGAGAGTACTCGATTCAAGTTCCGAAAGAGAACGTTTATCAATCGCCCCAGCTCGCGGAGGTGATGATCGACGAGGGCGAGTTTTGGAATCGCATTGCCGAGCTCTCGAGCTGATCGACGTAACCGTTCACGGTTCGATTAGGGATCTCAGGCAGCGGCGGGAGCGGCTTGCTGCTTGTTTGGCAGGAGCGACGGAGCCAGTTGGCCGGCGAATTGGGCCTCCACGGCGGCAGTCAGATAGTGATAGGCGCTGCGATTT
>JBGSRO010000077.1:0-8125 GCA_041737535.1 Pirellulales bacterium
GCACCGCAGAAAATGGTCCCAAGTGCTGGAGACTCGACAGGCTGCGGAGCCAGTCCCATTTTTTCGCAACTGCCGTTCTCTCGATGCTAACGTCAATCGTAACTCGTTCATATGCGGAAGTTATTTTGCGTTCGTTCCTAACCCGATAGCTTGTAGTAAACCTCTTCGAGTGTCGTCTTGCCGGCGAGCACTTGGGCCAGCCCCGCCGAGGCGAGGTCGATCATGCCTTCTTGAACGGCGAGCTCACGAATTCGTCCCGCGGGCAGTCCTTTTTCGATCGCTTCGCTGATCGTCGGGCTGACGACCATGATTTCGTAGATCGGTATCCGACCCGAATAGCCCGTGCCGAGGCACTTCTTGCAACCACGTCCGTGGTAAAACACGGCTTCGTCGCCAAGCGGCTTGCCTTTCGTCAGCGAGCGGATGATCTGTGCGTTCGGTTCGGCCGGTTCTTTGCACTCTTTACAGATCGACCGCAACAGTCGCTGGGCAATCGAACCGAGCAGTCCTCCGGCCACCTTAAAGTTGTCGATGCCAAGGTCATTGAGCCGCGAAACAGCGCCGACGGCGTCGTTGGTGTGTAGCGTGCTGATGAGCAGGTGGCCGGTGAGCGCGGCTTGCACCGATGTGCTGGCCGTTTCGTGGTCACGAATTTCGCCTACCATAATCACGTCGGGGTCTTGCCGCATGATGTATTTCAGCGCGTTGGCGAAGCCCATGCCGTGTTCGTTGTCGGAGGCAACTTGGTTGATGCCCGGCAAACGATATTCGACTGGGTCTTCGACCGTTACGATGTTCCGGCTCACAGCGTTCAACTTCGACAGCACGGCATACATGGTTGTGCTCTTGCCCGAACCGGTCGGGCCGGTGACGACGATCATCCCATGCGGCTTGTCGATCAATCCCTGTAGCCGCTGGCGTTCGCTCGGGCAGAGGCCGAGCGAATCGAGATCGAACATTTTGTTCCCCTCGTCGAGCAGTCGCATCACCACTTTTTCACCCCCGACAGTGGGAATGGTACTCACACGAAAATTGACTCGCGTGCCCGATTCGCTCACGGTGAGTCGACCATCTTGAGGGCGACGATTCTCGGTCGTGTCCATATCGGCCATGACCTTAATACGCGCCACGACCGCTTCTTCGATATGATTCGGAATCGTCATCACCGCCTGCAGCTCGCCATCGACGCGATAACGAACTCGCATTTCGGGCGTGTGGGGCTCGAGGTGAATGTCGCTCGTGTTGGCATTGATAGCCCCCATCAGAATGGCTCGAACGAGGCGAACCACGGGTGCTTGCTCTTCTTCTTCGACCGGAACGGCTTTTAAGTCCTCGGCCGTCAGACTCGATGTCTTGGCCAAGTCGGCCATTTTCATGTCGACAATCGTCTGCCGCGCGACGATGCGATCGTCGAAGCTATAGTCAATGGCTGCTTGCAGCGGTCCGTCAAGAGCGACAACCGGTTCAACGTGGTAGCCAGTGATCAACTCGGTCTCGCAAATCGCATCAATATCATCGGGAGCGACCATCGCCAGTTGCAAACGCGAACCACTTACGCCGACCGGTACGCAGGCGCTCTTGCGAGCAAGACGCTCGGGCAGCAAGCGGGCGACCTGAGGATTAATTGCCTGGGGAATGATGTCGAAGTAGGGCACCTTGTACTGAACCGACAAGGCTTCGCCCAGTTGTTCGAGCGTGATGAGCCCGCGGCGAACGATAATCTGGCCAAGCATCCCCCGCTCGTTCCCTTGAGCTGCGAGCGCAGCTTCGAGCTGCGACTGGTTGATCCAGCCTTTCGCAATCAAAATGTCGCCGAGACGTAGCATGTGGGGCAGTTTCTACGTAAGTCGTTAAGCGGTTTGCAACTGATCGGCCAGCCGCTGAACTTTTTGCTCGAAGGTGAGCGGATCGAACGGAATGACGAGATACTCGTCGGCACCCGCGTTGAACGCCTTTTGCACGTCTTCGAGATCGGCATAGGGCGACATAAACAAAGCTGGGATGCTGCCCAAACGCACGTCGTTACTGACCCGGTTGAGCAGTTCGAGCCCATCCATATCGGTCAACACGTTGCCAACCACGAGCAAATCGGGCGAGTCGACGCCAAGCCGCGCTAGCGCGGCTTCGCCGGTCGATACCGTCGTGACGATATAACCGAGCAATTCGAGGCGAAAGCTGATGATCTCACACAGCAGCGGTTCATCGTCGGCAATTAATACTTTGCGTCGTAGCTGACCCACGGTCGATCTCGTTTGGTGGTCGCAGGAATTGGTCCACCAGTAGATAGCTCTCAGAGCGGCAGAGTCAATTTTGACTCTACGAGAAATGCGACGATTTGGGCGATTATAGCGAAGATCGGACTACTGTACTTCGACCCAGCGCATGATCCGCAAACCGCCGCCTGTCGCACCGCTGTGAAGGGCGGCCGCCTCGGGGGCTGAAATCGCCCGGTTATAGACTCGCAGATCGTCGAGTCGACCATTGAAATAGAGATCGTCGTGTACGCCGAGGTATAGTGCCTCATTGATGCTGCCAACTTGAACGCCGGGGACCGTAAAGGTGCTGTCGAGAGCTCCGTCGATGTAGAAAATACACTTTGTGCCATCATAACACGCAGCCACGTGTTTCCACGGGCCAACGGGCAACGACGCACCGCTCGCGTGCGATAACGAGCCACTGCCGCCGGTTACGCCGCCGCCCGAATTGGCGTGGAGGCCGAGAGAACTATCGTCGTCAAACGTCATTGAAAACGCCTGGTTGCCCGATCCTTTGGTGATGATACCCATCACGTCTGGCAAAATATCGGCACGCACCCAAGCGACGAGCGAGAATTGATCGTCGATGTATCCATTACCAAAGCTGGGGACTATCAGGTGGTCGGTCACGCCATCGAGTTCGATACCACCTTCGTCTTTGGCGGACGAAAGCCAATTGCCGCTGACGAGCATTGCATGATTATCGAGTCCCGAAGAATCGTAAGCGACAGTTCCCGATCCTTCGTCGAGTTTCCACCATCCAATGAGACCGTACAGTTCGGCAATTTCGCCAACGCTGAGTTTTCGGTTGTAGATACGAAAGTCGTCGAGAGCGCCGTTGAAACGCTGTGTCGAGCCAGTCCGTGCACCGAACGATAAGCGGGCCGCGGCCTGTTGCACCATCGCGACGGTGTTCGTTCCCGAGCCCTCGAGCTGCCCGTCGACGTAGACCTCGAATGTGTCATTATCTGCATCGAACTGGGCGACAAGGTGTCTCCAGCGTCCGACATTAGGCTGAGCGGTCGTGGTTTGGAATACTTCCGACCCCGCGTAGGGGGAGCCACCAAGATCGAAGGCAATCCGGCCGTCGACCTCTTGTCGTGCCTCCCAATCTCCGCCCAGACCAAAGGGACGCTCTTGGCCGGTTTGCTGAGTGTCTCGGCGATACCAAAATGCGATCGCGCCGGTCGATGGTGGGTCGAAATTAGTGTCTGTGATGGCATCGTTCGCCCCATTGAACTTCAGGGCATTACCGCGCACACCTTCGATCCAGGTGGGCGTTCCCGTCGCGAACGAAGCATTGGCGCCCGCACCTGACGTGTCGGCGACGGTCGTTCCGGTGCCTTCGTCAAAGGTCCAGTGGCCGACGAGGCCATAAAGTTGGGCGATCTCTTCGGCACCTAACCATCGACTATAGACTCGGAAGTCGTCGAGCGCACCGCGGAACCGCTCGGTACTGCCGGTTCGGGTACCGAACGTCAGCTCGGCCGCTAGCTGCTTCGTGATGTCGAAAGTCGACACACCAGCTGTGTGCAACGCGCCATTAATATAAAGTTCATACGACTCGTCGCCGGCGTCGTACTGTACAACGATGTGATACCACTTGCCCGCGACATATAAGGGCATTGCAGTTAGCAATCCACCCTGAAAGCCGTCGGTCCCCAAGTCCATGGACATCAATCCGTCGGGATCCTGCCACATTTCGTAGTCGCCGCCGACTCCCCACGGGCGTTGGCGGGCGGTCGGCGGGCCATCGCTACGTAGCCACAGCGACACAGCACCCGACTCGGGCGGGTCGAATGGTACGATCGTGGCGGCGTCGTTGGTGCCGTTGAATTCGAGTGCGTATCCCCTTACGCCGGGCACCCACGCGGGTGTTCCCGTTTTGAAGGCAGCGTCATGCCCCGCACCTGATGAGTCGGCGACAGTCGTGCCGGTCCCCTCGTCGAATGTCCAGTGGCCAACGAATCCATAGACATCGGCGATTTCCGCAATTGTGAGGGCATAGTTGTAAATGCGCACGTCGTCGAACGCACAGCCCGACCCGGCGTACCAAGGATCGTCACCGACGTAGAGCGGTCCGCTATTGCCGGAAGTCGAGCCCGCGAGTGACCGCGTGCTGTCGAGCTGCCCATTGATGTAGCAGCGATATGCGCTGCCTTCTTTGCGAATAAGTACGTGAGACCACTCGCCGCTTGTCAGCGAGGCCACAGAGTCGTTTGTCTCGTTCGAGCTGGCGGTCGTACTAATGGTGTAGTGAATGCGATTGATGCTGGGCTGCAACCAGATTCCGGGACCGCGTTCCATGTTTGCGCTCCCTTTATGAAACAACGGCCTCCAACCGCCATTCGGTGCTCCCGGCTTAACCCAGAATGCGACCGTGAAATCGGCATTATTTACCCCGATGGCGTTGAGCGAACTCGTCGCCGGAGCGAACGCATATTGAGAACCTGTCGAAAACTGAGTGCCCAGGTTACGACGCGCACTCACGCCAAGTGTCGGACCGTTGGTGTAGGTACCGGCATTTCCGAGGCCCGAACTGTCGGCCGCCGTCGTTCCACTAGTCTCGTCAAGCTTCCAATGTAGTACCAATTGCCTCGTTTCGCCCGCCCAAGCAATCGCTTGCTGAGCTACCCGTAGGCCGTTGGCGTTAAGTGATGACCAATTAAAACCGTCGACACCCCACGGCAAGCGAACCCGGCGGCCGGCGGCCGTGCCCGAATTGGCCATAGCCGCCCCCTTGTCAAAGGCGGCCAATGTGGTGCCCGCCGTGTAGTTTTGCTTGGCGAGTAGTTGCGCCCCCGATCCGATGGTCGGGTTCATCAGCGTGACCTGCTGATTCGACGAGAAGATCGTTACGAAACCGGTGCTCAGACCAGTGGTCACTGGGTGTGTATTGTTAAGGATTTCGATGTTGTTGTGACTAGCGTTCCAACCGTCGGCAGTCGAGAAACGCATTTCGTTATCGAGGTAGCGTTCTTCGCAGACAACCCCTTTCGTGACATCCCGGACCTTGGTGCCGAGTTGCCACTCCTGCACGGTACTCGAAATATAAACGACGTCACACGCGGCCACAGCAGTGTCAAACGCCGACTGCGACGCGTTGTCGGCAATTGTGGTAACGGTATGGCCCCACGACTCGAACGACGTCTTGCGGGCCGCCTCCTCCGTGCCGATTGGTGCAGCTTCAGTTACCAGTAGCACGTTAGCTGCGCGAAGCTGAGACGTGGCCGCAAACGCAGCCACCGCGAACAGCATACTCAAGCACCAGCCGCAACGCATGGCCATGTATTCCATTTAAGCAGTAATTGCGGGCAACTTCGCGTGGTGCAAAGCACGCAACACATCGACACGCGATATCAAACCAACCAGCCGACCATCGTCGACAACCGGTAACCGGCGGACGCGGTGCACGATGAATTGATCGGCCATTTGGGAGATCTTGTCGTCGAGTTCGACGGCAATCACGTCGCGGGTCATATGTTCGTTAACGGTTTGCTCGGTCATCTGTTGGTCGTATGCCATCGCCAGCAGCGCGAATTCAGAGATCACGCCGACCAAGAAGCCATCGCGATCGACCACCGGCAATCCACTCACGCGGCGGGCGAGCATCAATTCGATCGCATCGTTGATGGTCGCTTCAGGGCGGACGGTGACCACGCCGGTCGTCATAATTTGTTCAGCCGTTATCATCGTTAGTCGCTCCCCGCAGTTGAGTGTCTGGTTGGCATCGCCTCCGATACGGCCGGAGCCTGACTTACTTAAAGCTAGCTTGCGATTCCGGACAGCAATCGCACGTAGCCGTCGACTTTTAAGTGTAAAATGAAACCATACAGCAGTCCCTAACCGACCCGACCGATACAGCAATCACGAAGCATCATGGCGGCGGTCAACAAGCTCATTAATGAAAAGCCCCTGACGCATGTTTGGGGACACACCGCGCTCGCGCTACGGGGTTACAACCAAACCAACTGGGGGCGCACGGCGGAGCTATGCACCGTCACCGCTTTTCGGCCCACCATCGAGAAGTGGCTAATCCGCGCCGGCGACGTTTGTCGCCGATCGATTGGCAAACCTGTCAACTTGGTCGCACGACTCGAAAAGGGCGATGAACCGCTGCTGGCCGACTACAGCGAAGCGGTGGCGGTAGTAATGGGTGTCGAGATGGCGCAACTCGAGTTGCTGGAACAACATTTCGGATTTACCGTGGGCGATGCTCGGCTGGCATTTGGTTACAGTTTGGGTGAAGTGATCGCGGTTGCGGCGGCAGGGCTGATGGATTTCGACGAAGCGATGAGCGTGCCCCTCGCGCTCGCGGCCGATTGCGCAACGCTAGCCGACGATTGCACGATGGCGATTGTCTTCTCGCGGCGCGAGAAGATCGCCGAAGATGAGCTCGCGCTGATGTGCCTTGACATCACATCGCAGGGAATTGGCACGATCGCCATCTCGGCTGTATTGTCTCCTAACAGTTACTTGGTGATTGGGCAAGGCAAATCGGTCGATCAACTTGAATCGCTTGCCCGCACGCGACTTGGCAAACGCGTGAGTGTGCGTCGCAACCCCGACAAGTGGCCGCCTCTGCATACGCCCATCGTCCGGCAATGCGGAGTGCCAGATCGGGCGGCGGCGCTGATGGAAACGATGAAGCTGGTTCACGATCGTCCTCATCCACCCGTCTTTTCGCTCACCAGCGGACAGGCCAACTATGGACCACTCACCGCGAGGGAGATCCTCCGCGATTGGGCCGACCATCCGCAGCGACTGTGGGACGCAGTGCGGTTCGTCTTGGGCTCGAACATCCAAACCATCGTGCATGTCGGACCCGCGCCAAACGTGATTCCCGCCACCTTCGCACGAGTCGCCGAAAACGTCGCTCAGCAATTGGGACAGTCGAGCTGGCAGGGCTATGGTACCTGGGCCATGGCGGGCCTCGCGGCGCGACGGTGGCTGACCAATCTGCTCCCCCGCGATACGGCGCTGTTGAGGGCACCGTTGCTGAAGCAAGTGATTCTTGAAGATTGGCTGCTCGAAAACGCGCCGAAACCGGGCGAAACTAAGCCTTTTGAGGCAAGTTTGGATAGCCCCAACGGGTACGAGGACCTGAAGTAATGGGGTGCTATCTTCTTGATTCAGAGTTGCTTGAGCTGAGCGACGGTGTCAATCATACTTCGCGCGACAACGCCCGCTGCCGTACGGGAAGTCTTGGTTGTTCCACTACGTTGTGGGTGTCTCTGTTTCTCGGGATAGCGCGGATGCGATAGCAATCATCGAAAGTGGGGAGTGCCGCATCTGCGTCCCTCGTACGTTTTGCCACCGCTGAGGTTTTGATCGTTTTGATTGCGAAATGGCAAACACGATCGGAGCGTTCAAAACCCTCCTTTGTGTTCGTTGACTAAATCACCAAACCCCCTCGCTTTCCAGTCGATTTTTGACATTGCCGGCGATTTTGCGACCTGAGTTTTGAACGACCAGTGGGAACTTTACGATCAAAACCCATCAGAAGAGTCGAGAGTGGAGAGTCTCGCGTTGGTAACATGGGGCATCCCCGCTCGTGCGTATCGGGTGCCTCTGCCTGGCCCACATTCTTACTGGCCCAGCAGTGCGCCGCGAACACCATTTCACTCACCCACTTTCTACCACACCGCGCGGCCGATTTCGACAACAATTTTTGGCCGGCGTGACGGCGAGTCGACGGACTTTGCTTGTGAGTGGAGCGTAGGTGCCATCGTAACCGTTCACGGTTCGATTAGGGATCTCAGGCAGCGGCGGGAGCGGCTTGCTGCTTGTTTGGCAGGAGCGACGGAGCCAGTTGGCCGGCGAATTGGGCCTCCACGGCGGCAGTCAGATAGTGATAGGCGCTGCGATTT
>JBGSRO010000105.1:0-8192 GCA_041737535.1 Pirellulales bacterium
CGGGGCTAGCGAGCTGGCGAAGAGCGGCGTTGTCGCCGATGCGCGCTCGGCGGCGAAGGATGTGGCAAGGGACAATTCGGTTGGCAACGCGCCGCTACGAATCCGCAACGCCGATGTGAGCTTTGGTCGCTCGCAACCCGATGCGTCCGGCAAGTGGGTCTTCACCGAAGGGGGACGCCCGTTCAACTCAGTGCGAGTGAACAGCAGCCGCGATGCCGATTCGCGGGGAGGATCGATTCCCTTGTTCTTCAGTTCGTTCTATGGCGGCAGCAATTTTGAGCCCAAGATGACCGCCACGGCTAGTTTCTTGAACATCGACGTTTGTCTCGTGCTCGATCGCTCGACATCAATGAAGCTTAGCATCGTCACCAACGAGAGTGGCATGTACACAAGCGACCCCCGCTTTTGCCAAAGTCCGAATGCCGCGAGCCGCTGGATGGCCCTCGACAATGCTGTGCGGGTTTTCACCAACACACTCAGGACAACGATCGGTGAAGAGCAAGTGGCGTTGGCCACTTACAGCAGTGGCGAGGCACTTCCCTACTGTGGCATATCGGCCCAGGCCAGCACACTCGATGCACAACTCACCACCGACATCGATCGCATGGATCAGGCGATGAATAGCTTGGCCAACAATGTCTGGAACGGCAACACCGACATCGAGTCGGGGATGCGGACCGGGCTCGCCGAACTGCTGAACGCCAGTCGTGCTCGCAGCACGGCGGATAAATACATGATTGTCATGACCGACGGCCACGAGAATCGGGGCGACTGTGTCGCGACCGCCGCCGACTGTGCCGCCGCCGATGTCATCGTGCATGCGATCACCTTCAGCGACTATGCCGACCGCACACGAATGGCCGAAGTGGCACGCGTGGGGGGAGGTCGGTACTTGCACGCCAGCAATCCGGCCGAGCTAGCAGAGGCCTTTCGAACGCTGGCGGCACAGATTTCACAGATTACCGAATAAACGTAGCGCGGGTCCCCGGCCCGTCAGCATTGGAAGCAAACGCGAAACGACGGGCCCGGGACCCGTCCTACTCTATCGTTCCCCGAGTCTCAAATGTTCCCAAGACAAAGTCGTCGCAACGACCGAGGCGGAGCCGTGACTGTCGAGTTCGCGCTCACCGCTCCGCTGCTATTTATGCTGGTGATGGGGAGCATCGAATTCAGCCGTGCGAATATGCTGTTGCACTCGACGACCGTTGCTGCCAGCGAAGCCGCTCGCAAGGGAATCATTCCAGGTGCAACCGCTGCCGATGTTGAATCGGTAGCACGACAAGAACTCTCTTACATGGGCATCGCCGAAGCCCAAGTCGTTGTGCGACCAGCCGTGATTACCGACGACACCAAGTTGGTAACGGTCGGTGTGCGTGTTCCGATAAACGCTGCGAATGGTTACATGATTCCCCAGTTCTTTCTTGGCAAAGGCCTCGAAAAGATCATGTCGATGCCACGCGAAGCGAAGAAAGACATAGACATGGACAAGGCGATCGGGGACGCCGAGAAGGCGATGAAAGCAGAGTTGAAAGCCGCCGAGGAACCAGCGAAAGCTACTAAGTAAGTTGTCGGCGATGTCCGACCATCACGCGCCGGCTGTAATTGTCTCGCCTAGCGACCACCCGGCCGACGAGCGCTCGACGCGCCGATAAAGCGTGTCGCGTTCGATCGGCTCGCGACCCGCTTCGCGAATCACCCGCTCGATGTCGGCGACGCTCATGATTTCGGGCGTCGTCGCGCCGGCGTCGTGGTAAATGAGCTCGTGCCGCACGGTGCCATCGATGTCGTCGGCCCCATACGACAGCGCGATCTGGGCCGTGCCGATTCCGAGCATGATCCAATAGGCCTTAATATGCGGCAAATTGTCGAGCATCAGCCGACTAATGGCCATCGTCCGCAAGTCGACAAGCGCGCTCGGCTTCTTAAGATTTCGCTCGGCACCCAGCTTGGTGTTTTCGGGGTGATAGGCCAGCGGAATGAACGTTTGGAATCCGCCCGTCTGGTCTTGCAATTCACGCAGACGAATGAGATGGTCGATGCGATGGTAAGCCTGTTCGATGTGTCCATAGAGCATCGTACAGTTGGTCTTCAGGCCCAACTCGTGGGCGGTACGATGGGTGTCGAACCACCGGCTGCTGTCGGCCTTGTGTTCGCAGATCTGATTGCGAACCTCAGGATGAAAAATCTCGGCCCCACCGCCCGGCATGCTCCCCAGGCCCGCTTCGATCATGTCTTCAAGCACCCAGCGAATCGGCTTCTTCGTGAGTCGACAGAACCAGTCGATCTCGACCGGTGTCCATGCTTTGAGGTGCAGGTCGGGATAAGCGTCGTGAAGCACGCTCACGACTCGCCGATACCAGTCGTATTTGGCCTGGTGATGCAATCCGCCGACGATGTGCATCTCGGTGCAGCCATTGTCGACTGCCTCTTGTCCCCGGGCGAGCACCTGCTCGTCGTTCATCCAATAGCCCTTGGCATCGCGCAAGTCGGCCCGGAACGCACAGAACGTGCAACGATAGACACAGACGTTGGTCGGGTTGAGGTGGGTATTGATGTTGTAGTAACCGGCGTTACCGTTTTTGCGCTCGCGCACCAGGTTGGCGAGCTCGCCCAACTCGGGGAGCGGCACCTCGGGCGATTCGAGCAAGATTCCATCGTCGAACGACAGTCGCTCGCCCGCTTCGACCTTCTGGCGGATGGGTTTCAGGATTTCAGACGATGTGCGAAGCATGTTTTGCGAGGTTCGAGGCGAGTGGTTCGAGGCTCGGGAGAAAGTTTAGCATTCTAGCCGACGAGTTACGCCTCGTCGCGGGCGGTCCGACGAGACGTAGCTCGTCGGCTATTGAATTTGAGGCGGATCGTCGGCAATCATCTCGTTAAGTTGGTCGATCAATGGTTGCAAATAGTTTTCGATGACATCGATCATTCGTTCTGCTGCAATCTTCGAGTAACCATGAACCAGCTTGTGTCTCATGGCAATGATGTCTTCCCACGAGTCGATCTGTTGAGCCAAATCGGGGAATCGTTCGTGAAGTTGGTAGAGTGCCTCTCCAAGCACCATCAACTCGCGTTCGATCGACGACCGAGCCAGTCGGTCTTGCAATTGCCCATCGAGCGAGTGACTGCCCGCAAATGCGACGAGGTACTCCGCCCGTTCAAGCATGTCATTGAGCAGCGACTTGGCTCTGAGATTCATAAACGGGTGTCCGATCTCGTTCGATCGCGCGACGCAAATAAGGGTTGTCGATCAGGTGGAATTCGCTCAAGTCGACCGATTTGTTGAACACGCGACTGAGTGCAATCTCGAACCCAAAAAATTGATGAAACGCCCCCAGCGGACCGGGGTCGTCAAACTCCACCAAAAAATCCAAATCACTCGACTCCACATCAAAATCGTCCCGCGCCGCTGAGCCGAACAGTTCGAGCCGACGGACCGAGAACTCGCGGCAAGTCGCTTCGAGCTCGGTGCGATGTTTTTCGATGAGGGGATGCATGATCGTCGATTGTGGGGCGTTGTTGATCGCTCTCATTCTATACCAGCAAATCTACCACCCCAACCGCAAACAGCCCGAGGCTGATCACCGCGTTCACGTTGAAGAAGGCGATATTCACCCGCCCGAGGTCTTCGGGGCTGATGATCCAGTGCTCATAAACCAGCAGCCCAGCGACCATGCCGATGGCGGCCAAGTAAATGACCCCCAGCGGCGGATAAACGATCGGCAGCGCCGCTAGCAGCACGACCGTCACGCAGTGGCACGCCGCCGCCAGTCGCAAGGCTCCTCGCACGCCAAGCCAAGTCGGCACGCTGCGGAGCTTGGCTTGGCGGTCGAACTCGTGGTCCTGACAGGCATAAATGATGTCGAACCCAGCGACCCAGGTGGCGACCGCCGCCCCCAGCACCACGGCGGGGAGCAAGTCGAGCCGATTGGCGATAACCTGCTCGCCTCGAATGGCAATCCAAGCGGCAATGGGGGTGAGGGCGAGTGCCGCGCCGAGCCAGAAATGGGCGAAACTGGTGAACCGTTTTGTGTAGCTGTAACCACATAGAAACAGCAGCACGGGGACACTCAAATAGAAGGGCAACCAGTTGGGCAGAAACAGCAGCGTGCTGACAACGAACGCCACGCTGAGCGCTGCCGTGATGATCCAGACGGTGGTCGCCGAGAGAATTCCCGCCGGAATGTGCCGCGTGGCGGTACGTGGATTCGCCGCGTCGATGTGGCGATCGACAACGCGATTAAACGCCATCGCGGCGCTGCGAGCGAAGACCATGCAGAGCAAAATGCCGACGAGTTCTTGCCAGCGAATAGTGGTTGCCAGAGCATCGCAACGCTCAAGAAAGGTAGCTGTATCACGACTGCCGCACTTGATCAAATTCTTATTGCCGATTGGGTAGTTAAAGTTAACGAAACCGAGGTCCACCCAGCTCGCAATATACGAATTTTGCCTCAAGAACTTATCACTCTCGGTTGCCGTCCAAAACCAAGCCATCACCGCCGCGAGCAGCGCAAACGGTAGCGCAAAGACCGTGTGGCTAAAGCGAATAAGCGAGAGAAAGTGATTCAGGGTTTTGAGCATGAAATGTAGCCACCGTCGCCAGACGGTGAAGCGGTTGAACTAATGACGAAATCCGAATGACGAATGACGAAAAGCACGTTCGTCATTCGTCATTCGTCATTCGAGCTTCGTCATTCCCCGTTGCCCCAGCGTTTCATCAGCCCGTTTTCGACACCGAGTTGATCGAGAATCCTCGCGACGACGAAGTCGACGAGATCGCGGAGCGATTTGACGCCATGATACCAACCCGGCGCGGCAGGCAGCATCACGGCGCCCGCTTCGGTGGCGCGACGCATGTTGTCGATGTGCAACAGCGAGATAGGTGTTTCGCGTGGCACGAGAATCAGCTTACGGCGTTCTTTCAGGTGTACCTCGGCGGCCCGCTGAATCAGGTTGCCGGCCGCCCCGGCGGCTATGGCGCTCAGCGTTGTTCCGCTGCAAGGACAAACGACCATGCCGGCGGTCAGGAACGAACCACTGGCGATGGGTGTCATGAAATCTTGGTGGTGGTGGTAATGCAGCGTCCCCCGCCGCACGAGTCCGCTCCCCAGCACGTTGCTATCGCCAGTCGAAACGCCGGCCGCGTCGTGCAGTAGCGACAACGCACTGTCGCTCGGATTCTTCTCGCCACCGAGCAGCAAACTACTCACTTGAAAGTCATTCAGATCGACGTGCAGGTCAAGCTCTTGGCGAATGACTTCACGCCCCGAGGGACTGATCGACAGATGCACATCGCGGCCGACCGCCAGCAAAACCTCGAGCAGCCGCACGCTGTAAACGGCACCACTGGCACCGGTGATTCCCAAGACAACTGGCTGTGCTTCGCTCAAAATTTGCTTCCCGGGCGAGCCGTCGACGTTAGTCGCCGGAGATTATTTCCTTTGACGAAAACTCCGGTGGCTTACGCCACCGGCTCGCCTTCGTTTGGTTTCTCGCCGACGTAGAGCGTGGCGATGCCCAGCGTCAGCGAATGGTATTTTACATCGACCAGTCCCGCTTGCTCCATCCGCTCGATCAGTTGTTCGTACTGCAAGAACTCACCCACGCTTTGGGGCAAGTATTCATAGGCGGCGGCGCTGTTGCGCATCAGCAGTTGCCCAAGCCGGGGCAACACGTTGCGGAAGTACCAGCCGTAGATTCCTTTGAAGGGTTGCCACCGGGGAGTTGTGAATTCGAGCACAGCCACACGGCCACCCGGCTGACAAACCCGCGTCATCTCGGCCAGCCCTCGGTCGGTATCGGCCACGTTCCGCAGGCCAAAGGCGACGCAGACAATTTGGTATTTGTCGGACTCGAGTGGCAGGTCTTGTGTATCGGCTTCGGTGAACGTGATTCGCTCGCCCGAACCTCGTTTCACACTCTTTTGGTCCCCCCGCTCCAGCATCTGAGGACAGAAATCGGTGGCATCGATCTGGCACTTTCCACCGCTGGCGCGGTCGTAGGCGATCGCGAGGTCACCCGTCCCGGTACAGACATCGGCAATCGGTGCATCCCCCACTGGTCGCACAATTCGCGTCGTCCGCCACCGCCAGTAGCGATCGACGTTCAGGCTCAATAGATGATTAAGGAAATCGTATCTGGGGGCGATTTCGCCAAACATCGAGCGGACGCGATTGTCGGATTTATCGACCGTCGGTGCTTGAGTTGTCGTTGTCATGGGTGAATAACCGCTCAAACGGAAATAAGATAACCGCAGAGGACGCGGAGAGCGCGGAGGACAAATGAGTTTAGCGGCTACTTTTCTTTCTCTGCGCTCTCCGCGTCCTCTGCGGTTTTTCACACGGCTTTAGCTGGTCTTCTTCTCGATCTCGGCCACCACGTCGTCGATTCTCACACGGGTTTGTTCGAGCGTGTCGCGATCGCGGATCGTGACGGTGTTGTCGGTCAGCGTTTGCCCGTCGATTGTCACGCAATAGGGAGTGCCCGCTTCGTCTTGGCGACGATAACGTCGACCCACAGCCCCCTTCTCGTCGTAGAACGCCGGGAACTTTTGTTTGCACGCGCGATACAGGTCACGGGCCACCTCGGGCATGCCATCTTTCTTGACCAGCGGAAAAATCGCCACCTTCAGCGGCGCGAGCCGGGGATGGAATCGCATCACGGTGCGGGTTTGCATTTGTCCCTTGTCGTCGGGCGCGCTGTCTTCGCAATAGGCTTCGCACAAGAACGCCAGCGTCGCTCGATCAGCACCAGCCGACGGCTCGATGACGTGGGGCGTGAACCGCTCGTTCGTCACGTCGTCGCGATAGGTCAAATCGCGACCGGAACCGCGATGTAGTGGTTTGCCATCGCTCCCCATCTCGACTTCGAGCGGCTGGCTCTTGGGGTCGAGTTTTCCTTCCATGTGACTCCGCAGGTCGAAGTCGCCGCGGTGGGCAATACCTTCAAGTTCGCCGAACTCCCCTTCGTCGAGAAACGGAAACGCATATTCAATGTCGGCCGTGCCGGTCGAGTAGTGGCTGAGCTCCTCGGCATGATGCTCGCGAAGTTGAAGTCGCTCGCTGGCGAGTCCGTGGTCGGTGTACCACTTGAATCGGCGGTTGCGCCAGTATTCGTACCACGCGTGCGAGTTCTTGGGATGACAAAAGAACTCGATCTCCATTTGCTCGAACTCGCGCGAACGAAACGTAAAGTTGCGCGGCGTGATTTCGTTGCGAAAGCTCTTGCCGACCTGGGCGATGCCGAACGGCACACGAACACGGGTGCTGTCGACGACGTTCTTGAAGTTGACAAAAATGCCTTGCGCCGTTTCGGGGCGCAAGAACGCATAGTCGTCGGCACCTCCGAGCGCGCCGACCGTCGTTTTGAACATCAGGTTAAATTCGCGCGGCTCGGTCAGACTACACTTATCGAACTGGCCGGGCGACTTGCTCGGCTTGAGCGGGCACTCGCTGGTGGGAATGTGGTCGACGCGAAACCGTCCTTTGCAGCCTTCGGTCTTGCAATCGACCATCTGGTCGCAGAACAAATCGAAATGGCCCGAGACTTTCCAGACCTGAGGGTGCATGATGATCGAGCAGTCGAGGCCGACCATTTCGAAACTGCCCGGCGCGCCGGCCGGTTCGGCCAAGTCGTCGTGGCGGGCGACCATGTCTTGCCACCACGCCTCTTTGACGTTTCGCTTCAGCTCGACACCCAGCGGGCCATAGTCCCAGAATCCGTTGAGACCACCGTAGATTTCGCTCGACTGAAACATGAAGCCCCGCCTGCGGCAGAGCGAAACGATTTTTTCCATATCCATCGGAGCGAGCCTCGCGCGGGGGAGCGTCACCGGTTGCAAAGCAAGTCAGTCTACAGCAGGCAGAGAGCAGAGGGCAGAGGGCAGCAAGCTGAGACTAGCGGCTAAGGCCGAGAGCCTTGTGAAAGAGCTTGCCGGTGCTATTACTTCCGCGCGCCCGTCATACTCGCGCGGCGAGAATGACCTTAAGTTCGTCGGCGCATCGCGAGGCCAACGACGAAGGCGAACCCGGCGGCGACCAGCGATGCCGGTTCGGGAACCGCCGCTTCGCCACCGACGACCAGCGAACCGTTGCTGCTGCCGAAGTTGGCACGCCAGAGCGCGTAGTCGGCCGAGTTGACCTGAGCCGAGACGAATTGGCAGTGCATCCCGATTGCGAGAAACTGGCCAGCGAACC
>JBGSRO010000148.1:0-10385 GCA_041737535.1 Pirellulales bacterium
TATCTGACCAGCGTGCTGGCCAAGATCGGCACGACGCCCAGTGAAGAACTCGTGCAGTTCCTGCCCGACGTGTGGAAGGCCGACGACGAGGCCGAGCCGGTGGCGGGGCAGTAACGCGGCTGGGGTTCGCTGAGCGCACACTTAAGCGCCGATCATATGGCTTTTTTGTCCGACGCCATCTGACGCGTCCTCTTACCGTTTTATCTGTTTCTTTTACTTTTTCACTTTTCGGCCGCCGCATCATCGGCGAGGGCGAGGTCGAGTTCATGGGCGATGACCTCGGCCAGTCGCCGTGCGAGGGGCAATTCCCGGTGAAAATTAAAAGGGTCGGCACCGTGAGCGGCTGGCTTATTCATGGCGGCGTTCTCAACTACGTAAGTGTGCAGGTCGTTGATCTCCACATCGTGACGCCGCATGATCTGTTCGGCAATCGCGTTATACGTCGCGGGCGCACCGATTACGAACACGTTCGAGCGTGAATGGCGAATCGGTGTCGTGCTCGCCCAGACCAGTTTCGCGGCGGGTGCTTCGCGCTTGATACGGCGGATGAGTTGCTCAACATTCGCTTCGTAATTCTGGGGAGTCGTAGCGACCACGCCGCCGACATGAATCGGCAACACGCGAAAACTTCTGGTATCTGGCACCCGATGGATTAAGTCGCCAAGCCCAACATTCAAATGAATGAGATCCCACTCGGGCCACCGCTCGCGAGGCACGGCTTTGCCACTCCCATCGCGACGGCCAAGTAGCTGGTCGAGGTATGCGAGGGCCGTTGTCGAACTAAGCGGAGTATCTCGAGACCATGTTGCGGCGACGATATTCACCTGACTAACGAAATGCTTTGGGATTTCGCGGACGAAAGGACTGTAGACGTCATCGCCAATCACGAGCACTTGACGAGTCGTTTTCATGGGCCGCTCGCCGGCGGCCAAGGCACAACAAACGAGTGTCACAAGTGTTACCAAAATATTGCAGGCACAAACCATCACTCTCTAACCCCTTAACAACTGCGACATATTGCCGGTGCTATCGGCGAAACTATCGACCGGTACTCCGACCGCATTGAGCATCGTGACAAACAGGTTGGCCAGCGGCACCTTCTGGTCGTCGACAAACTCGTGTAACTTCCCATGCCGAAACCCCATATGACTGCCACCAGCCAGTTGCAGCGGATAGTTGCGGCCACTGTGTGAGGCGTGAGGGTGTGCCGAACCCCATAGCACCAGCGTGTTGTCGAGCATGTTGCCATCCCCTTCGGGCGTGTTGCGGAGTCTCTTGAGGAAGTAAGCGTGATTCGCGGCTCGCCACAAATCCCACCGCCCCGAATAGTCCTCGGGTCGCTTGTGGGCGATGTCGTGGGTGGCCCCTTTATAGCCCAACACGTAGTTGGCATAGTTCCACAATTCGCTATCCGACGACTGCTCGCTTTCGGTCATGAAGGTGGCGATGCGGGTCTGGTCGGTGACGAAAGCGAGGTACGCTAGGTCGTACATGCAGCGGATGTATTCTTCAGGGTCTTTGTGAGTTACTTCGAGGTCGAGTCCCTTCGTGTCGACGTTCGGGAGCGGTTGGTGTGTCCACTGGCTAGTCCGTTCGACACGCTTTTCGATCTCGCGCACCGACTCCAGATACTCTTCCATCTTTTGCTGATCGGCAGCCCCCAAGCGACGATGAAAGCTCTTGCTGTGTTCCATCATGAGGTCGAGGATGCTGGCATCGCGCTTGAGCCCTGCCCGAACTTCTTCGACACCTTGGCCACCGTACGGCTGGAACAAGCGGCTAAAAATCTGTTGCGGTTTGTGCAGTGAAGGAATCGGCTTGCCCGGTCCTCGATGCGACATCGTTTTGGTGCGAAGGTACGACCCGGTACCCCCCTCGGTTCCCATGACCAGCGATGCATGGCGGGTCTTGTGCCCGTGATGTTTTGCCATGAGCTGGTCGATCGAGATATTGTTCGTGGTCTCCACTTCGGCCATATTCGCGCCGGTGAGAAACACGTCGCCGCTGCTGTGTCCACCAAGGTTCCAGCCCCCTTTGTGGTCAAGGCCTCGCAAGTAGGTCAGGTCGTCCTTCAGTTCCTCGAACGGTGCGCTCGACTTGTTGAACGATAAGGGACCAGGTGCCGCACAGGGCCACCAACTCCACTCATGATGCTGGTACTCGCCACGTTGGTCTCGGCGGGGAACGCCGGCAGGACCATCGGGCATATAGACGCCATAGGAGATGTATGTCGCCATCAGCCGCTTCGGTGGGTCGGTCGCGGAACTGGTGGCTGCTTTTGCCATGCTGTCCATCGCGTCGAGGAAGGGCAACGCCATCGCCACTCCCGCGCCGCGCAGGACAGTTCGCCTGTTGACTTGCCATGGTTTGCTCGACATCTGCTATTCTCCTCGCTTGCTTGTGGAGTCCTTAAATATCTCGCTTTGACAAATCGACACGATCATGTCGCGCATCCCCGAGCCATTTGCCTTGGCCTGCTGGCATAATTCTTCGACGTCGAAACGATCGCGAACGGTTAACTCTCGCCCCAATCCGTAGCTCAACAAGCGGCTCACCATATTCTTGCGAATATCGTCGCTGCGATGCGCGATCAAATAAGCCTTGAGTTCTGCGAGCGTCGTTACTTCGGGGCCATTTGGCAGCTTTGTCGAAGCACTCACTTCGACCGTGTTGATCGAGTCAAGGTATTTTTGATAACCGACCAAGTCTTTGTGCCGATCTTCGTCGAAACGACTCACTCGGATTCCATTCGGCGGCACTTTCGGCTGATAGCGGCCAATCGCATTGTACCGCTCAAAGGCGACTCCCCACGGGTCGAGTCGGGCGTGGCAATTATTGCAGCTCTTCTCGGTGCGGTGCCTAGCCAAGAGTTCTGCGATCGAAACCGCTTGTTCGAGCGACTCACCGGCCGTGTCGTTCAGGGCGGGAACCTCGGCAGGGGGTGGCGCTACCTCATCGCCAAGAATCGCTTCGCGGAGCCAAACAGCGCGGTAAATCGGATGCGGAGCGGTGCCGGTTCCATTGCCAATCAACACCGATCCATGCGTAAAGAGTCCGCCAAGTTTGTGTTCGGGTCTTAATGCAACGACGCGCATCCGTTCGCCCTGTACCCCTTCGACACCGTAGTGTGCCGCTAGGCGTTCATTCAAGTACGCGAAGTCCGAATCGACGACCGACAGCACGTTCTCATTGCGACGGATCAGTTCGCCCACAAAGCCAATCGTTTCCTGCATCATGTAGTCGCGTACCGAGGGCCGGTAAGGTACCTCTGTCCCCGCTGTTTCGCCGTTTGGTACGACATACAAGAACCTTGGGAACAGATCGTGATTGATCGGCACAGTCAGCATTTTACGGATGCTCAACCATTGTCGCGTGAAGTCTTCGACAAACGCGTTCGACCGTTTGTCAGACAACATTCTTAAGACTTGTTTTTCAATCACCGTGGGGTCGTCGAGCTTGCGCGCCGAAGCGAGTCGCAGTAACTCTTCGTCAGGCATGCTGGCCCACAGGAAATATGACAGACGAGAAGCCATCGCGAAGTGCGCGTCGGTTGCCGGGTCTGCTTCGTTGTGACAGAGAAATTGCGGCGAAACGAGCACCATGGCGAGCGTCTCGCGGGCGGCCTCTTCAAACGTTGCAACACTTGGGCGGACCAACCGGAAAACCTCCAAAAACCTGTCGATTTCTGTCGCGGTGGCTGGTCGCCGGTACGCACGAGACATAAACCGCTCGAGTACCATCCGCACATACGTCTCGGAATTCGCTTGCTTGAGTGGCGACTCGAACAGAATGTCGGTGTGATGCTTCGGTGGCCACAAATCGATCACCGGCACCTCAAGTTCCATCCAATTGACAATCGCTCGCGGCAATGCCAATTGACGGTTCGCGGCATAAGTGCCGCCATCGTTAAGCGTGCCATCGTCGAAAATTAATTCGGGCCGCAGCGACATTTCTTGAATCGGCAAGCCGCTTCGAGCGTCGAGCGATTCGCTCGACGGGTGATTTTCGATCCGGCCACGAAACTCGAAGACCTGTGGATTGTCGGGCGAATTGGTAAGGTGTAGGGTGCCGACGATCTTGTAGGGCAATTCGGTGCGACCGCGAGGTATCCCTAGTTGTATTTCGAGCGGCGCTTCGCGATAGCCGGGCGGAAGGATCGCCGCCGCCTGAATCCGCAGGCGAAACTCACCATGCTGGGGAGGATTGCGAAACCCCATTCCCTGGGCGGCCGTGTTGCGTGAGTTACCCCACACGCCCACCTCGTCCTGGCCCATTCCGCGGTTTACGCCAACCGCGCTCCACTCGCGGCGTTGTCGAAACACTGTCGGTTGCTGGCTCGCATCGACGATCGCACTGGCCATCGCAAAACGCCCCACGTCGAAATAGCGATCGAGTTGCTCAGGACCCATTCGCATCAACTCGGGCGTATTGTTGAAGTGGTAAAACTGCTCGGGATCCTTTGGCAATTCATCGAGCACGTCGAGCTCAAAGCCGAGCAACTCGTTGAGTGTGTTTTGGTACTCGACGTTCGTCAGCCGCCGCACCCGAGGCGCGGTCGCGACGGAGTCGCCGCGAGCCAGCGATCGCCTCAAGCCCGCTTCGATCCAATCGACTACCGCCCGACGCTCGTTCTCGCTCGGTTGTGGCATCTCTTCGGGGGGCATTTCGACGCTCTTGAGTCGCTCGAGCACCTCGGCCCATTGTTCGAGGTCGTTGCTCGCCGTTAGCTCTCCCGACAACTTGCTGAGCGTGATTTCGCCTTCGTCCGTGTCGTGCCCATGGCAGTCGTAACAATAGGTCTGAAAGAACGGCTTGATTGTTGAATCAAAGCCACTTAACGCTGTCTTTGCTTCACCCGATCGGCAGTACCAAGTCGGTATCAGCCAAGCGAACAACATGAGCAACAGCAGCGATGCCGACTTCGAGCGCACGATGACAAGAGTCCGATGAGGATTGGCGATGATGCTTGGAAAGATGCGGGACAGCGGTTAAGCAGCGCTCGCGATTTCGCTGAATTTTACGACGGGGTGGTTCGCGGCTCGCGACCAACGAATGGTTGTCGTTAGCAACGGGCACAGTCGGCGTAACATCGCTTCGCTTGCTGAAACCGAGCCAAATAGGGGCAGGTGACGATCGACTAAGGTGGGTGAAGCATGTCGGCCCCTGCCCACAAGATATCAGAAAATCGTGGTCGATGACAAACTTATTCGGCAAACTGGGCGATTGCGACATAATAGGCAACCTGAGAATGGAGGGGTTCAACGTTCCGTCGAACCCGTACAGGCTGGGAATGGAAAGCCAACTGGCGGGCTCTTCTCCGGCACATTTGCGGCTAACCGAATTAGCGGACCCAAGTCGAATTCCGACAGCGAAGTTTTTTTTGGGATTTTTTTCGTTATATTGGGTGCACAAATGCCCTATACTGAGGTTCGGATGTTACGGCCATCCTATTCTTCTATTCTTAACAGTTGGCACAGTCGGTCTTTTCGCGATCATCATTTCACACGAGGGAGATCTCATGCGCGGTAACAAAATTCGTTCTCATCTTATTTTGGCCACAGCCTCGGTCGCTTTAGCGACAACGCTTGGCAGCGCTCAATCCGATGCCGCGATAGTCGCCGTCAACGACGGTTTTTTCGGCGGCTCGCCTCCCGCCAGTACAACCGTCAGTGACTCGATCTCCGTCGGTACAGAGGCCGACATGTTGGTCGTCATGACATCCGCTGAACTTGGCGGCACGGTAACCACCCCCATGACCGTCACCTATGGTGGTGTCGCAATGACGAGGGCGGTCGGCAGCAGCTTAACTAGTGCCATCTGGTATCTCGATTTGTCGGTCGGTGGCTTTGTCGATACGGATGTTGTTGTTGATATATCTGGCTACCCTTCTCGCAACGGTTTTGCAGCCGGCTGGGTCTCTATCGACGGCAATCTAGGGATTGGCCAGGCAATCGAACTGCATAGCGTGGGTACATCAGCTCCGCAATTTAACACCGTTGACCTCGTAACCACGGTCGAAACCTTTAATGTGATCAACTTCAATGCCAACAACACGAGCGGCATGATCACTATCGGCGCGCCAATTATTTCCCCGGATGAAGTGATCTATATCGACCCTAACATCGGGTCCGCCCGCGCCGCAGCGGCTTACAATGAGGGTGTTGCCGCCGGAACCACCACGTATTCCTGGACCATCTCGGGCGAAGCGGCCCCACCCAACAGTGACTACCGCCGCATCGACGCCGCCGCCTTCGCGGTCGTCGGTGATCTGGTAGGTGCCATTCCCGGCGATTTCAATAACGATTCCATCGTCGATGCAGCCGACTACACCGTGTGGCGCGACAATCTGGGGGCGAGTCGCGAAATTCTGCCGGGCGGCAGTGCCACCTCCGACGTGGGAACCATCGATGAGGCCGACTACGCATTGTGGCGGTCGAATTTCGGCGCCACGAGTGGCAACTTAGCTCCCTCAGCCGTCGTGCCCGAAGCCTCATCCCTGGTGCTACTGCTTGCCGGTACGCTCGCAGCGGCTGGCTTGAAGCGGGCTGGCTTGAATCGGCGACGCCGGTTGCCAGCGGCTTAGGCTATGGGGACGGGTTCACGCCAAACCCTGTTACGGAACAACGGGCTTATTGGGCTTTTTTAACGTTTTTGACTTTTTTTCGTTGGATTGGCCGCTGAACGGCCCTTTTTTACTTGGCAGCAATTGAATTTTCTCAATCACTTGGTCTTGTCGCTAGGGGAGTGTCTAATGTTTGGTAACACCAGTCGTTCTTATTTTCTCGCGGCCGCCGCGTTGGCGGCAGCGCTCGTCGGTGCTAACGCCGACGCCGCGATGATCAACCTCGTCGATACGGGGTTCGCGAACACAAATTCATCGGGTCAATCCGGCAGTCTCTTGAGGGTCGGTAATGTATTCACCTACAGCTATGACGCCGGTGCCAGTTTCGACACGCTGGTGGTCACCGTCAGTCGGGAAAGTGGTACACCTGCGGGTGAAGCATTTGAAGTGACCTATGACGGAGTAGCCATGAATCTGGCGACTGGGGCGACAGCGGGCAATGGTGTCAGCATCTTTTACCTCGACACCACCACGTCGATGGGAGACATTGTGTTGGATTTCAATGGTATCGGATCGAACGGCGTCGGCATCGGGATCGCCGCGCTCGAGAGCGACAATGGTAACCCGATTGTGCTCTTTGATGCCAACGTTAACAGTAACGGCACTAGCATCAGCATCGACACTGCGGATAACAGCTTCACGATGTGGGCGCTCGACACTAACCTTGGAACCTTCCAGAACCCGCTACCCAACATCCAAATCGCAAGGAACGCCGATATAGGGTCCAACGGATATGGTGCCGCTTATGAACTGGTAACGACTGGTCAAGTTGGAGCCACTTACTCCTACACTTTCACCGGCACTGGAGCGGGGCAGGCGGCTCGCGGTATCGCCGCCGCTAACTTCACGGTCATCCCCGAGCCGGGCACCCTGGCCCTCTTGGCTTCCGGGTTACTAGGAGTGATTTTGCTACGGCGGAAATAACTAAGTTTTGGCGAGACAACGCTACGGAAAGGAACAGAGCCCATCCCATCGGATCGAACAGCCGAGGGATGGGCTGAGGCATGAACTTCGCGCAACTCTACCAATTCATCTCCAACTCGACTCACCTAGCGACATTCGGCGGTGCCCTCCGCACCGGCCCGGTGACATCTGCATTCTGTCATGCCACGCTATTGCTGCTGGTGACCGCGGGAGCCCACGCTCAAGTCGTGATTCCCCCCGAGTACATCAGCGTCGGGGACTACTCGGGTAGCGCGAACGAGCGGATCAGTGCGGCCATCGCTGCCGCCATGGCCACCGATCACAAGACCGTGTTCTTCCCGAACGGCACCTATGCCCTGCGAAGCGGCTTGGGATTGAATCAGGGCCTGAACACCGAGCTGCACCTCGTTGGTGAGAGTCGGGAAGGTGTGCTCTTGGTCCCCGACGTTCCCTACCTAGAGGCCAACTTCAATGGCGGCAGCGGTGCCAGTTTGGCCCACATGATCAATCTTGATCGCACTTCGGTGTTTGATTCCGTTAATATTTCGATCCAAAACATGACCCTCGACATGCGGCACCAACGGGTGATGGGTGAGGCGACTTCGACCTACAACGTCGTGGGCCACGGGATTCGGGTGGGGAAAGGCTGGCGTGAAGGGCAATTCACCGTCAATGAAGTCACAATCAGAAACGTGCAAGGCTACGGCATCGGCATCCAAGACAGGCACGGTCACCCCAAAAACAATTTGACGCTGACCAACCTGAACATCGAGCGGACCGGATCGGATGGCATCGACACCAAAGAAGCGAGCGGGGACGGCAATCGAAATCTGGTCATCCGTAACGTGAACATTAACGAGGTGGGATTTCTCGACACCGGGGCTGCACCTGCGATCGATATCAGGTACCGCGACACGATCATCGAAAATGTGAATCTCGTCTCCCGATCATCGCAATCAACCCTTCCGGGGCAAACATCGAGCACCACGGGCATTCTCTTCAGGGGGTTTGAAGCTGGGGCTGCCGGCATCGTGGGAGCCACTGTCTCGGATGTTTACATCCGGGGTTTTAATAATGGTATTATCCTGCAATCCAATAGCAACACGACGCACCAGAACATCAATGTCACTGATTTCTACATCCAAGGACAACAAGGAACTGGCGTTAGCGTGACGGGCAACAACCATTCGGGCCACACGATCTCGAACGGGTCTGTCGACCCGGCTTTTGGGGGTTCACCCGTCAGTGCCGGAGGGCAAGCAACCGTGACCAATGTCGTCGCGGGACGTTTGGACCCCGCGTTAACCCCGACCACCAACACGACATTCGAGAGCAACGTGTCACTCGCCGGCGACACGTTTAGCCCCGCCTGGACGGGGATTGTTGGCACCGAGCGGGTGAGTCTCAACCCCACCGCTCCGAGCGCTGGGCCGTTCGTCTTCGACGTCGGCAGCACCGGTCTGCTCCAGATCGACTTCGACACGGTTTACAACGCGATGGACAAACTCATCGTTGACGGCACGCTGAACCTCGACGGCCAGTTGCTAGTCAACATGATCGGCGGCACGCCAACCACGGCTCGAACATTTCAGATCTTCGAAGCCGATACCATCAGCGGTGCCTTCGATACCATCTCGCTCCCTGCGGCTGGACCGGGACTCACTTGGCGAACCGATAGCCTGAGCATCAATGGCACGATTGAGCTTTTGCAGGGCTTCTCGATCAGATTAGGAGACACCAACACCACCTACGACCCACTCAGTCCGGACGATAACCCACCCGTGGATGCTGCCTTCGCGGCAGCCATCGGGGCAATCTCACCCAGTTGGCAGTTCCTCGGCTTAGACCAAGTTGGCAGCAACGACGTTCGTGCGATGACCTTCACTTTCGATGCCCCGAATCAAAACGAATTGGAAAGCGTTACCATCCAGGCGAGGGTCTTTGGCCTGAGTGGGTTTACGAACGATTCAATGGCTCTCGATGCCGCAAACATCCAGCCACGAATCAGTAACATGACGGGGTACAACCCCGCTGGAGGCTGGATGACATTGGTCTATGAGCTCGACCCTAGTCAGTTCGCGCTCCTGGGCGATGGTCAATTGAACCTCGCTTTTTTCGACGACACGCGGGTCGATTGGGTCGAGCTTTCTTGGATCCTCGCGAATGAACCAGTTATCCTCGCTGGCGACTACAACAACGATGGACTCGTCGACGCGGCCGACTACACAGTGTGGCGAGACAACCTGGGGGCACCCGCCGGAACGCTGATGAACGACACCGTTGGCGGGGTCATTGGGTCGGCCCAGTACACCTTGTGGCGGGCAAACTTCGGGACGAGTAGACCAGCCGCTGCGTTAGCTGGCGGCTCGGTCCCCGAGCCAGGGACGCTTGCCTTGCTCGCACTCGCGGTCTGCATCGGCATGAAAATTCGACCCCATCGAATCTGCTGAAGATGCATCCCACGCCAGCTCGAAGAAATTCAACTTCTCGGACAAGACCGCCGCAGGTTAGGATCGCCCGCGAATTAACTTCCCGAGTTCGCAAGCTGCCCCGACATTTTTTGCCGATCGTAGTTCAGTTAACCGCCACGACGCAACGAGCGCCAAGTCCACGGCGGAATTGGCGCGACTGCTCTCGATCAGAACCAGCAGTGAATTGCCAAGTCGATTGATCCTCGCGCGCGTACTTACCTCGAAAGCTCAATATAATGACTGTCTTGCCATTGAAAACAGCATTGGTAACGTTGAGTTTCTGACGCAAGGGTGTCAATAAGCAGGATACTTTGGTGAGCTTTTTTCGCTGTGCTCGTGGCGCTCGCCGCGTCGTGGCGGTTTTTCCT
>JBGSRO010000178.1:0-12767 GCA_041737535.1 Pirellulales bacterium
ACCGCAGAAAATGGTCCCAAGTGCTGGAGACTCGACAGGCTGCGGAGCCAGTCCCATTTTTTCGCAACTGCCGTTCTCTCGATGCTAACGTCAATCGTAACTCGTTCATATGCGGAAGTTATTTTGCGTTCGTTCCTAAGTGGCGTCATCGAAAGTTTGCCCAGGGGTCAACCAACTGAGTTGCGACTCCGACGAGACGTAGCTCGTCGGCTAACGCCGATACTTGAGGGCATTGTGCGTTCTTTTGTACTTCCCCCTTTTTCGCAACCTAGCGCGTTGCAGAAAGTGAATACAATCGACAGCGACTGTCTTACACGTCAACGGCATTCACGATGGAACTCCACGCTTTGTTCGGCCACGGAGCCAGTCCCATTTATTCACAGCCACTGCGCGGGAATGACGTGCTCGATGACATCGCTGCCAACTTGGGCAATCTTACCAAGTTATTGTTGATTCATTCCTTAGTCAGCCGGCGATACTCACGGTCGAGCAACCGCGCGTAGCTAAAATGTTCGACCTCGAGCAGGTGACGCGGTGAGTTGACGTACTTAATGCCCCGCGCAAGATCAATGCGCGCCTCGCGCTTCTGTGCTTGCAGCAAACGAGCGCGGCGGTTCCCTTTGTCGAGTCCTGTGATGTATGCCGCCATCAGCCGCGCTTGGCGATCGACCAATCCCCACTGGCCACTGTCGGGTTGAATCAGCCCGGCGACGAACAAGTCGTCGTGCTGGGGGTGCATCATGTTCAAATAGAGATCGGGCCGACCGTCGCGACAGTTCAATTCGCCTGGGTCAACGAACGGTATCGTAATCTTGAACCCGGTAGCGTAGACGATCACGTCGACCACCTCGCGCGAGCCGTCGGTGAACACCACGCCGTCGCCATCGAGCCGCGCGACGTTCGGTTTGGCCGCCACATCACCATGCGCGGCATGGTAGATGAGCTGTGAGTTAATAATCGGGTGAGTCTCGAACAAACGATGATCGGGACGAGGAAGTCCCACCGCGTGGGGCGAACCCATCACCAGCCACCCCATGCCCCCCGCCAGCAGTCGTCGCAGCCAAAGCGGAAACCGGCACCACAGCAGTCGCTCGCCGACGACATCGATTGGCGTGCCGTGAAAGAACTTGGGCAAGTAGTGATAGCCCCGCCTCATGCTGAGGAAGGTTTGCGACGCATGCTGGGCGCTCTCGACGGCAATGTCGCAGCCTGAGTTCCCCGCACCGACCACGAGCACCCGTTTTCCATCGAGCACATCGGGCGTTTTGTACTCCGACGAATGGAGCACGACGCCTTTGAACGTGCCTGCGAAATCGGGCCAGCGCGGGTCCCAGTTGTGACCGTTGGCAATGACGATGCCCCGATAAGCCAGCTCGCGACCGTCGGTCAACGTCACCAGCCAACCACTCGCGGCACGCTCGATTCGTTTGGCAGCAGTGCTGAACTGAATATGCCTCCGCAAGTCAAAGCGATCGGCGTAGCTCTCGAGATACCTCAGTACCAACTCGTGGCTGGGGTACTCGGGATACTCCTTCGGCATCGGAAAGTCGACGTACGCAGTGAGCGCTTTGCTCGAAATTAAATGAGTCGAGCGGCAAACGCTGCTGCCTGGTTTTCCGAAGTTCCAATTGCCACCGAGGTTGTCTGCGCGTTCGTAACAATCGACGGCAATGCCGCGTTCGGCAAAGTTCTTCACCACCGCGAGCCCGCTGGTCCCCGCTCCGATGACGCACCATCGTTCGCTGGTCGAAGTGTATTTTGACGACATAAGCAGTAGTGACACCAAATGTAGCCACCGTCGCCAGACGGTGGATCTTCTTGCGGACTCGAAGCGTCGCGATTCTACCGTCTTGGCGACGGTGGCGACAAAAGCGTAGCGACAGACTCACCGATCGCTAACTCCAAAATTGTCAACGAATTTTCACAGATAAACATTGACACGGCGAGCCCTCGTCAACCACAATGCGTCGGTTGGCCGCAAGAACGGCGGCCACTTCCAATTAGTTCTCTCGGGGAGTGCTTGCTATGGCAGGGAAAGCCGTTTCGGTTGATCGTTATCGTCTCGTCGGCACCTTCGAACGTCTTCGCAAAAAACTGGTCGACATGCCCGACGATGGTCGGCTCGACCGTCAGCTTTCGTATTGGGTGCTCCCCAGCGATCGCCGGCTTCCGCTGGCGTTTCTCGATCGTACGCTGCGCGACCTGCTCGATAAACCCTTCGACGAATTGATTTCGACGCAAGGAATCGGCCAAAAAAAGGTGCTGGGCTTCTTTGACCTGTTGCAACGGGCCGCGAAAATCGCCGCCGCCGACTTGCCGTTCGGCTTCGAGAGCCCCAACCGTCGCAAACCGTCGGCGACGAAGGCCAGTGGTGGATTCGACCCCACGGTTGTCTCCGAACAACTTTGGCAAACGTGGTGTGAGTCGATTCGCCGTGGCAATTTCGTTGACCGCAAGTTGGGCGAGCTCGCCCCGACGCTGTTGAGGTTGCCAACCGTGATTTGGGACACCCGGCTTTCGGAATACGTCGATCTTTCGCTCGCCGCCATACGCAGTCGCAAGACGCACGGCGAAAAACGGTTGCAAGCGATTCTCGAAGTCTTTTGCACCGTCCACGAATCGATCGCGACCGCCAATCTGGGCGAGAACATGGCGGTCGACGTGTTGCCCGAATTCGTGCGGCCGACGACTTCGTGGCTAATGGCGACCATGCCAAGCGACAAAAAATTGAGCGTCGCCGATGTCCGCCGACAGTTGGCCATGCCGATGGTTAAGCAAATCGAAATCGACCTCGGCGCGAATGTCTCCCAGCTCGCCTCCGAGCGACTCGAACTCGACGGCCCCGCCCCCCCCGTGCGAACCCAGTCGGCCCGCCTGGGAGTCACGCGCGCGCGCGTCTATCAGCTTCTCGAAGACTGCGCCAGCGTGATGCAAGTCCGCTGGCCCCAAGGTCGGTGGCTGCTCGCGCCGCTCGCCGCCAAAGCCCGCTCGCTCGGTACGCCGGCGAGTGCCGACCTCGTGCAAGGCATACTCGACCTCTTCTACCCACCCGCTGACTGCTACACGGCCTTCGACCTCCGCGACGCAAAGCTCAGCGACGTGACGGAGGGCGCCGAAACCTGAGTGCCCCCGCAAGGTTTCGCTCCGGGGGGAGGGCGAGGCTCCTGCCGAGCCTTTGACTGCTGCAGGGTTCAGCTCCGCAGGAGCGTCGCCCTCCCGCGCACGCGATCGCAAAGCGATCGGTTTGTCCCCTCTCCCTCGGGGAGAGAGCGTTTCTTGCGGTGGCCAAAAATAACGCTGGCAATCCGCCCAACGATCCGCCATCCTAAAACACGTTGCTTCTGATCGACGCAAAAAACTCCGGTCGCTAACGCTCACAGCTCGCCAATTTCTCCCTGCTCCTTGCTCCAACCTCCCTGCTCCCCCGTGATCGAATTTGCTCGCCATCACTCCGACGCCAACCAGCTTGTGGCGCTCAACATCCGCCGACTGCTCGCGCGGCTGGGGTGGCGGTACGACGATCTTGTCGAGGCGAGCGGGCTCGACGAGCGGACCATTCGCCGACTCGTGCGGGGCGAGACCGAACCGCGGGCCGGCACGATTCAAAAGCTGGCCGAGGCGCTAGGTGTGGCGACCGACGAATTGTTTCTCGATACGCCGGCGCGCTTCGCGGGCGACTTCGACCGGGCGACTAACCCTCAGGTTGCCGCTGCCGTCGAGCAATCGCCCGAGCGCTTCGCCGGGTGGAGCGGGCTCGACTTCGACGAGCTGCATAGCCGATTTGGCGTCGGGGGCGAGCTCACAGTCGACGGCGCGCTCGAAATGGCCGACGCGATGAACGCCCGTCGCGAAACGCTCGAGCGGGCGAAGCAGTTACTTGAGACAAGCGAAGGCGAGTTGTTGCGCGAGTTCGTCGACATGCTCTACCGCCGTACCGCCAGCGGGAATGTAGCCACCGTCGCCAAGACGGTGGAAGCGTAAAGCGTGAGGTCATCCACCGTCTGGCGACGGTAGCTACATTCGTTCGCGCGAATTCAAACCGCGTTCGACTTGGGTACCACGCAGTCCATCAATCGCTTTTTCCAGTAGTCGGGGCAAAGTCGAATTTCGTCCATCATGCGACACGCCATTTTCGGCGGCGATTCTTCGCCACGCTCCCACTTCTGAATCGCCGACGTTGAAGTGCCTAAAAAGATGGCGAACAACGATTGACTGATATTCAAAATATTGCGTGTTTCTTTGACAGCAGTCGAGCTGTAGGGTTTTGGGCAAAGCTGCAATTCAACCTTCCGACAGGTCAGCTTCTCGCTCACCTGCTTGCCGCTTTCGAGCGCATCGGTGAATTCCTGCAATCCTTGAAGAATTTTGTCGCCAATCGAAACGGAATTGTCGTATGCCATATCTATCCTCACAGCCTCAGGGGCTAATTTGCCTCAATTCAAGTCAGGTGTAATATCGTTCGCTCAGAAGTTTGTGGTGCGTCTCGATCATCGACTTGATCGCTCGGCATTCCTTCGGCGAGAGATCGTCTTTTGCGTTTTTGGGATACACTGCAACAAGGAGGACATTGCCGAACTCTTCGTAATGCACATAGGCGACTCTCAACGCTCCGCTCTTTCCGCGATCCCAGCCGGGTGGCGAAAACCGCTGCTTCCGCAGACCACCGGTTCCTTTAACCACCGGCGACCCTTTCGGGTCGCACATGATGCTCAATTGCAGTGACGCTAAATCCCCTTCATCATCCAGTCCAAGGCCCTTCCAATCTCGCGAGAACCACGACGTTTCAACGAAGATGAGCAGCGAGCTTGGATCAATCACGCAAACCCTGTCAAAATGCGAGACCTATGTTCATCTACACGCGCACGACAATTCGCTAGCTGACTACGTGACCTCGATCAATGCTGTCAAAGTATACCCTGACAGGGTACAAAAATCAAGGTCAAACGTGCCGGAAATGCCTGGGACGTTGCGAAATCAAAGAGGATACAGCAGCAAAAACAGCCACCACCGTCTGGCGACGGTGACTACATTCGTTCCACCACCGCCACCGGCAACCGGTCGATTCGCTCGGCACTCTCAAACTCGAGTACGCGATAAGCCGTGCCGTCGGCCGTCACGAGTCGGTAGTTGCCGTCGAGCGCGAGTTCGGTATCGAGCGTTGCACGAAACGTTTGCTCGTGCGTTGGCGGCGACTCGCTGAGGTTGGCGACCGACGATTGTGGCTGGATGTGCGCCGCGACCACGGGATCAACGAGTTGCCAACCAGTGATCGATGCCGGCACGCCGTCGTCCCATTCGGCCAGTTCAACGGCGACGCGGTTATCGAGTCCAAAGGCGATCGACAGATTCCGCGCGGTGACACGCCATCGCGTGTTGCCGCCGGCCAGCTCGACACGGCGAATGACACTGCACGCGCCGACTTCATCGATGAGCCGGTCGCCGAGTCGCGGCGCGGGTGTTGCCGCGGGCCACTCGAATTGCCAAACGGTGTCGGTCGTGGCTACGTGTCCGCCGGTCGCTTCGGGCTCGATCGTCGCGGTCTCGAACCGCCAGGCGTTGGCGACGGCCACCATGCCGCCACGACGACGCTTGAATGTCACCGGCACGGTGATGTCGACGACTTGCGAGAAGTCGCCCACAAAGTCGATGTCGATTGGCATCAGGTGGTTCCTCGTGAGCGGATTTCAAACGGTTGGTATTCGCACAACTTCTGGTCACACCAATCGAGACTCGCTTCGAGCGACTCGACATACTCTTGCCAGTGAACGCGCTGGCCGTCGATCCAGTAGGTGGGTTTGGGTTCGGCACGAATCTCGGCGATACGGGCGAGGGTTTGTGTGCGAATGGCGGTAATTTGCTCGGTGTCAGACATGGTTTTCGCGTCAGGGTTGGACGAGGGGCGAGCCGGTGACGTAAGTCACCGGAGTGGCTCCCCTCCCTCTTGGGGAGGGGAAAAATCGCGCGATGCGAAGCGCTACTACAACGACCGCAGCCGATAACGAAAGACAATTTTCTGACCATCGACCGGCACAAGCTCGTAACGAACCTGATAATCGACCCCCGCCTTCGGAAAAGCTTCGTCGGTCGATACATCGACTTCGTGCAAAAAGTTGTGGCCCACTTCGTCGACAGTCCACAGCTCGCTGACCACGAGCGCATCGCTGATGACCTCGGCAGCCGCGAGCGCTTCCGCGTCGTGACCTTCGACCGGAGTAAGGCTATCGGGCAAACAGGGGTCGACCTCGGCCACCGTGTACGACAGCGAAGCGACATCGGCGGCGATGATCGGCGCGTTGTCGGCACCAACAATCCGCGCGAGCAGCACGATGGTTCCATTGCGAAACACAGCACCCGGGGTGTCGAGAGCACGTGGCATAATTAATCTCCTTCTGTGTAGGAATGAGCGGTAGCCGTTAGGCTGCCGGCAACAAACGTCGCCCCAACCACAGCCCCCGGCAAAAACAACCCACTCACGTCACGTCGATAAGGCCCAGCAATCGGCGACCTCGCGATGGCCATTTGCGTGGGCGATTGCGCCGCAATCGTGCGCGGATGCGGATACGCCATTGCCGAGCCAACAGTTGTCAGCACCGGACTCACCAGCGACTCGTTCGCCGCGCGATAGAGGGGGTGGTAGAGTGCGAGCTTGCTGAGGTGATGTCCGAGCGCGAGTGGCGAAACGCCTGCTGCGAGCCAACCGATCTCGTCGGCCGACAGTTGGGCATTCCAGATGGCGACCTCCGCGAGGCGCAGCCCCGAGTCGGGATCGGGGAGACCCTGGCGGATGCGAAGCAGTGTGCGATCGAGATTCAGCGGCGGGCTGCCGGCCGATGTGGCTGTACCAGCAACGCCATCGAGATAGACTTGCCGGGTCGTCGATCCGTAAAACAGCGCGCAGGCGTGGTGCCAACTGCCGGCCGAGTACGACAACAGCGACGACTGATTCCACGACGCTTGGCGGCGCTCGACGGCCGACACTTTTTCGTCGCCGCTACGCGCCACCAAGCCGAACAGGTTGTTGCCGGTGGCGTCGCAGATGGCCGCGATGTAGCCAGTTGTGGCGGCGCCGGCATCGGCGTGAAACCAGCCGGCCATCGTCAGCGGCCGCGTGGTGGCGACGGCGGTTAGCGTCTCGGCATACGAATTGGCGGTGAACTGAACAGCCATGTTTCACTCCTCCGTGATCGTCAGCGCGAGCAACTGGGCATCGCCCGACATCGTGTCGGCCGCGTCGCTGGCGACACGCGTCAGTCGCAAGCGAAACGATTCGCTCGCCGCCGGATTGCCAGCAGTCGTCACCGGTAGCACGAGCGAGGTCCGTACGACTTTGCCAGCGGCATCGGGTACGGTATCGGTTGCACTCACGGGCGATCCAAAGTCAGAGACGTCAAAATCGAAGTCATCGATCGCGTGACGCTCGAAAGCAATCTGCCAAACGACATCGCCACTGGTGGAGGTGGCGGCAATCCAGTGGAGGGTGATCTCAAAATTCTTGCCGGAGTAACTCGCCGGCAAGACACCAAAAAAATCAACCGACTCGGCAGTCGCGGCATCGAACGCCAGCACCGACACCCCGCCACGGAAGTCGAGCTGTGGAAAGTTCGCATCGGGAGGCGTGCCAGCGAGTGCCGGGAACGTGGCAAGTGTGGGACGAAGAGGCATAGTTGATTGGGGGTTCGGGTTTGGCGTCAACAAAATGGGAGGGTGAGGCTCCTGCCGAACCTGCGGTAAGTTGTTCGCGTGCCAAGCTCAGCAGGAACGTCGATTCTCCGCACGGCTCCGCAGGAGCGTCGCCCTCCCGGCGCGACGCTCCTCGGTTGCCGCGGGGTTCACGAAAGAACTATCCCGAGCACTTCACCACATGCCTTGGATTGATCACCGCGGCTGCGCCTCGTTCGCTCGCTTTGAACCGCAGCACGATGTCGCTGGTGAATTCGGCTTCGCTGCCGGTGGGGGCTTGGGCCACCGTGATGGGCCAGTTTTCCATGTAGGCAAACGCCCGGCGGAAGTCGCCAATCAGCCACAGCTTTTTTGCGTCGCCTGCCGACAAGCCCGCCGCCAGCGCGCGGCGATAAGCGAGCCGGCTTTCGCGAACGGTGTAATCGCCCAGTGGGTTGGCGACCGAAGTCGTCGTCTCGCTACCACTGGCCGCATAGACCAGCTCGGCCGCATCGAATACGCGATGAGCCGCGTGGCGATAAGCGGGCATGACGAGCACCGTCGTCCCCCCCGCGAGCACCGGTTCGCCGGTCGCCGGATCGATCATATTCGCAAAGAGTTGCTCGGCGGCATCGACGTTGGTCCAGTCGACCAGTTCGTTGCTCGCGAGCAAGTTCACCCACGGCGCAGACGACTGATAGGTGTCGTAACTGGTGCCTCGCCATTTGTAGTTGTTCGCAAAGCCAAAAGCCAAATCCAAGAGCCGCTTCTCTTTGTCGAGCCCGAGCACTTCGCCCACTTCGGCCGCGCGGGTAAGCACCAGGTTGGTGCGGTCGAAGAAGATCGCCTCTTTGGTGACCGGCACGATGAAGCCGCGCTTGGTGGTGGCGGGCGTTTCGATGTAGTCTTCGCCAAACCCCATGTGAGGATAGGGCATGCCGGGGGCGACTTCGTCGATCTCGCCAGCGGGGCGGGTGACGCCCGGAATGATCTCGCCATCGAGCCGCGTGGGGATGTTGCTCACCAATCGCGACATCACAAATGCCGAGTGGTTGTAGGCATCGAGAATTTTGGCCGAGATGACCTGGCCGGTGATGTTGCGAAACGCGGTGACATCGACCGCTTCGCTCGCTTCGACGAGCGAAGTACCACCGCCGCGCGGATCGAACAGCCGCACCCACTCGCGGCCATCGGGCACGAGCGCCTCGGCCAAGTCGCGGAGACTAAAGTCGTCGGGCCGAAGGTGGCCTTCGGCCAATGCTTCGCTCAGGTGAGCAACCGTGTGTTGAGGTCCGTCGAGTTCGTAGCGACGACGGAGTTCGCGATAGTTGATTGTCATAGATTGTGGAACGCTTTCTTCGGAATGTAGCCACCGCCGCCAGACGGTGGACCGATTGTGAGAGAGGCATCCACCGTCTGGCGACGGTGGCTACATGCTACGCGGCCGCTTGCACGCCTCCTTTCATCACGGTGCTCACGACATCGACAAAGACCCGCGTGTCGTTGCTGGCGACGCGTCGCGCACAACGGCCAATCGCCAGATTGGCGGCAGCGACCGAAATGACCGATTGATCCTCGAGCGCGCTACCGGCTACGTTCTCGACCGGGCCGATCAGTTCGCCCAGCTCAAACGTGTCGGCCGCGCAGTCGAACTCGAACACTCCGGTCGTGGCGATGCGAATCGGTAGCGTCTCGCCAGTGACGCTGCTTTGCATGGCGATGCCGACAAACTTGTCGTGCAGCGCCTCTTGGTTGGCGGCCAACGTACCGCCGTCGGCCTGGGCCGAAGCGGGCTTGGCGTCGTCGGTGTCGAGATAGACGAGGTCGCCGATTTCGATGACCGTCGCGCTATCGACTGGCAGCCGAACCGGGTTGGTCTCGCCATAGCGCCACCGCATTTTGTTACTCATGATTTGGGTTCCTTGGTTGAGGGTTGAGGGTTGGGTGTGGAGGGAGGAGTGTGGAGTTGTTTCCGTCATTCCCGCGCAGGCGGGAATGACGCTGCTCGCGCAGCGAGCTATTCTGGCTGACCGCTGATCGCTGACCGCTTAAGCTAGCGACGCAAACTCCGCGCAAACTCGGCGACCGATTCACTCGTGCGGCGCTGCATCATCGGTACTTCGACACGCTGTTCACGGCTCCACTGCGGAACCGATTGCGACGTCTCTTCGCGGACGATGGCCGCCACCAAGTCAGGCCGCTCGCGGCTTAGCCCAGCCAATGAAATCGCACCCCAATCGATCGTGGGCGACGCCTGCTCGAAGAGCCCCCGCGTCGTTGCCGGATCGGCCACTAAGTCGACGCTGGTGACTTTGGTGATCGCTTCGACGACCAGCAGCTCACCTTCGCGGCGAGTGCGGGCCATCACGCTATGCGAGAGACCAACGTTCTCGCTCGCGTGCTCGGCATCCCAGACGAGTTGCTCGGCCAACGCATGCCCGGCGTTGTAGTGCAGGTCGGCGAACAGCCCTTCACCCGCGCGAAACTCGACACCACACACGTGACCGATGCGGTCTTCGTAATCGCGCGACGAGTGCGGCCCACTCTTGGCATGGTTGACGTTGACCTTCGCCCCTTCGTACAGCGGCACCGCAGTCGCCAGCGATTGCTCGGTGTAGCGGCGACCGTTGGTCGACGTCAGCCCCAGCAGCTTGACGCCTCGAATGACACCGCGCTCGCGATCGACCCGCAGCGACTGCGCACGACTATCGACGTATTCGTTCAGCGAATGAGTTTCGGTTGTTTGTTTCATTGAGTGGTACCTTGGATTGTGAGAGTGCTGAGATTCCAACGATGAATGTTTTGTTAGCCACCGTCATTCCCGCGCAGGCGGGAATCCAGTGAGCACGTGTTGTGGCTAGATTCCCGCCTGCGCGGGAATGACGATCGTTCGCGAAGCGAACTTGCTTGACTGATAGCTGATCGCTGAAAGCTGAAAGCTCCTAGCGAATCGTTTCTTCGCGACTGGTTCGCAGATACTGAATCCGCCCGTCTTGAACGACGAGCGAGAGGGTAAGCGTGCCATAGAATCGGCAGGTCGATGCCGTGACCAACATGTCGGCGAATGCTCGTTGAGCCAGCTCGGCTTTACTCGCTTTGTTCGAGTTTTTGTCGGCTGATGTCGAACTCATTTGCGTGGTCGTCGTGTGTTTCAAGTTAGCACAGTTTGAGAAAATGTCAGCAACGATTTTTGGCCACTTCTGGCAGAGGGCAGAGGGCAGCAGGCAGACAGCAGCAGGCAGAAGAAAGAGTTGTCAACGCAATATTTTTCCCGCTGCCCTCTGCCGTCTGCCCTCTGCCCTCCGCCTGCTCCCCGCTACCCGGCGTGCATCGCTAGGTTTTTTTGCTCTTGCTCATAATCGAGCCCGAGGCGTTGGCTCCACGTTTGCGGCGACAGAATGCCTCGCTGGTGGGCGATGGCGTTGACTTGTGATTCCTTGAGCGCGTCGCGAGCCACCAGCGCGGGTGGGCTGATCTGAATGTCGATCGCAGCGCGCGCGTCGATCGGTAAGCGCCCCCGCGCGATGGCGTGGTCGATCGCCCGCCACAACAGCGCGCGGTCGTCCATCGCGAGCGACTGTTGCAGCCGCTCGAACATCCGCACCGCCGGACCTTCGGCAATCATCGTCGATGCATAGTTGGCATTCGACGCGTCGCTAGTGAACATGAACTCAGGCATCACGAGTCGCGCGGCGATCGACCGCAACTCCGCTTGCAAGATCGCGACAAAGCTCGCTGCGTCGATGGCGGCCGCCGGAAAGTCGTATTCAAGACCGGCCGGGGCGTCGAGAATCGTGCCCGGTGCATAGCGCGTGCGGTTTTCGCGCGGCGATTCGCTTTGACTGGCGACAAAAGTTTCGATGCCGCTGCGGGTCGCGCTGCGATGTTTTCGCACGAGGGCAATGGCCGACTGAATTTCGGCCACCACACTCATATTTCGCAGCAACTTTTCGGCACGACGAAGGTTCTTTCGCACGGCCGTGTAGAGCGGCAAACCGCGCCGCACGCTGGCGTCGACGTTCGCCTTGCGATGCTGTACCACCTCGCTGGAAAGGAGTGTGCCGTCGACCCAATAGCCAACCACCGACTCGGCATCGTGAGCCCGGGTGACGATGCCATGCCGTTGGTCGGCGTCGGTCACATGGCGTGGCGGGGTGGCGACTTGCTCAGGCTCGATCATCCGTACCATCAGCTCGCCCACGTCGTCGACCACTATCCGCAACAGCGCTTCGCCATCGCGATCGAGTCGACGAACGATCTCTTGCTGGCGACGATGCCAACTGTTGCGCTCAATGAACTCGTCGACAATTTCTTGCACCCGAGCGGCGAGTTCGTCGGTCCCGGTGCTATTCTTGCGCGGCGTCGCCAGGTAACGATGTCCCGCGCCAACGACATAGCTAATGCGGTTCTCGTGGCCATTGATGGCATACTCGTTCGTGAGCGCAAGCTGCCGACAATCGCGCCTGAGCTGATCGAGCAGATCGGGCGTGATATCGCCCAGCGCCGCATTCGCCGACCCACCCGACATGAGCGGCAACCACATTTCGCCATCGTCAATAAACGGCTCGCGGGGGTCGATGAACGATTTGTAGAGGTCGTCGATAGCTTCGTTGATGGTCATTTTTAGTTTTCAATTGTTGGTGGTCAGTTGTCAGTTCTCGGTGATCGCTTTTTGGTCACATAAAGGTGACGTCATTCCCGCGCAGGCGAGAATCCAGCGAGTTGGATAAATTCGATTCAGGTCTTGCAGCATTGCAACGCCTCGATTGGGGGTCACGTCGGTCGGCCGCGCTGCCAACTCTGTCTAATTGCAAATCTTTGCATCTCGATTCCCGCCTGCTAGGTTGTGAAAAAATGGGACTGGCTCCGCACAGAGTTGGTCGAGAGCCACGAGTCGGCCACAAGTGCGGTGCCTGTCCCACTTTTTCGCAACCAAGCGCGTTGCAGAGTGAATAAATGGGACAGGCACAATACTGTTCGGCACGAAATGCGTTGCGTGGCGGTTACGGTAGTTTGCGTGGAATGCAACGCCCGCTGTGGGGATCGGGTGGCGGAGAGTCGTGTACCGAATGAGCATTGGTTTACAGAAGTCGGGCTCGACGACCGCG
>JBGSRO010000240.1:0-17574 GCA_041737535.1 Pirellulales bacterium
CTCGATCCTCGAAACTCCTTCCTCATACCCGTCACCTCCGTGCCGTTGAGAAGAACAGAATGCTCGATGATATGTACGCATGCTAGCGATCAGTTGGTTCTTATGGTTTTGAGATAGGTTCTAACAGTGCAAACAGTAAACTGGTCAATTCTGGCGGCTGCTCTTCAATTCGATACAACTCTCTCGATTCGCGCCTGTGCGGGAATGACTGTTGGCCATGCTCATTTCACTCATCGTCGCCATGACCGACGCCGGCATCATTGGCCGCGATGGCGATTTGCCTTGGCGACTGTCGCGCGACTTGCGGCGGTTCAAACAGCTCACCACCGGCCATGCGATGGTGATGGGCCGCAAGACATGGGAATCGATTGGCCGGGCACTACCGGGCCGCGAGTCGATTGTGCTCACGAGACAAGCAGACTACACCGTCGACCAACCGGGCGTGCATGTGGTTTCGACCATCGCCGACGCGATAACAGTCGCGAAGTCGCTTGTCGACATGAACCAAACCGAGCTATTTGTCATCGGTGGAGGCGAGGTCTATCGCCAATCGCTCGCCATCGCCAATCGTCTCTCGATCACGAAGGTCTTGGCCGAGGTCGGGGGCGATACGAAGTTTCCCGAAGTTGACTGGTCTGAGTGGGAACTCGCAACCAGCGAAGCGTTTCCTGCCGACGAAAAGAACGACTACGCAACGCAGTTTGAAGTTTGGAACCGACGAGTCGATCCGTAGACAGTTTTCAGTTTTCAGTTTTCGGTTCCGTGTCTTCGATTTGCCGTTCGCGATCGGCCCACCATCGGGGCAAACATAGCCAGGGGACGATCACGGCGAGTTGCACAGCGTTCATGCGCACGCCGCCAATACTTTGGTGTTCCGTGCTGAGCCGATCGCAGGCCCAGCCAATCGCCAACGACAACGCGACCGTCACTGCTAGTCGCTGCCAGCGGAGTGGTTGTTCTTGAAGCAAGATGCCACAGAGGATCGAAGTCGACGGAAGTGACACAAGAAAGATCACGATGTCCAGCCAGTCGGCATCGAGCAAGCGCTCGCCGCAAAGTTTTGCCGCCGAAGCCATCACCGCGACGATGATCGACGCCACTAGATAGTGGCGAATGCCGAATCGCCAATCGTTCTGTTCTGCGGAGCGATTCACTTGCTGGCGTGCGCGAAGCGAACGCCAAAACCGATAAGGTCCAAGCGCCGCGATGACGATGAGCGCGTTTGCGAAGAAAATGATCGCCGGCAACACCGTCTCTGCGAAGTCGACTTGACCTCCGTCGCTCCAGATTAACCCCATCGCGACCAAGTACGACACGAGCGGAATTGCTAGCAATGCCCACGCGCGATGGCGATTTTTGTTGGCGATGGCCGCCAATCCCATGAGCCCCGTTTGTGAAAAACAGAGTGCCACAAGCGCGGCAAGAATGGGAACTTCGTTGCCTTCGCTGTGAAAGCGACGCTCAATCGCCACGGCATTCGCAAGCAACGTCGCTACGACAAGAAACAAATAGGGCTTCCATAACGACGCAGTTTTCGCTGGCGATTGTTCGTTCTCGTTTGGCATCAGATTCGTCGCGCTTGCGGATCGCAGGAGACAATGGCCCCATGCTAAGTTATTTTCTCTCCCCGTTCACTGCCTTCTGCCCGCTGCCCACTGCCCGCGTTGCAAAGTTTCGCCCCGCTTGCGAAGATAACATCACACACCTGCCGAAGACTACCCAAATCATAAGCTCCTGTGGGGCGACTCGCCTGTGACTAGTTCTGCGCTGATCGAAAAATGTTGTCTCTTGACTGACGATGCCGTAGGCGATCCGACTCATTTCATGATCGATCGGGCGTTCGAGCAACTGAACCTCGATTGGCGGTTTATGACGTTCGAGATTCACCTCGACCGCTTGGCCGAAGTCTTTGCTGGGGTCGATGCGCTCGGTTTTCGCGGCGCGATGCTCTCGCCCAGTTTAAGAGAAATGGCTGTCGGGCTGTGGGGCAATCTCACCCCCGCTGCCGAGCGGTCCCACAGCATCAATTCGTTCGTGCGACTCGGCGACACACTCACGGGCGACAACACCCGCGTCGGCGCGCTGCGACAAGCGGTCGGCGACTTCGCAGGACGCCGCGTGGTGGTGCTGGGAGTCGGTGGCGACGCGAGGACTCTTGTGAGCGCGGTGCTCGTCGACAGTCCGGCATGCGTCACGATTGCGAGCCGCCACGAGTCGAGTCTCCGTGAGCTCGCTAGCCAACTGGGCGACATTCCGGCGGCGGAATTGTTGACTTTGCTGCCACTCACGACTGGCGATTTCGCCGTTCCTGAGGCGACCGACATCCTGATTGTGGCGACCAGTGATGGCGAAGCAAGCGTCGATGCAAATTCGCTCCCGAGCGCACTGACGCTGGTCGACACAACGCTCGATTCATCGCGAACCCAGCTCGTTAAAGCTGCCGCAACGCGACGGCTGCACATCGTCGACGGCGCGACCCTCATGGCCAACGAAGTGGCGCTCGCAGTCGAACGCTGGACTGGCCAATCACTCGATCGACCAGCGTTGCGCGATGCGGTCGAAGAATTTTTGGGGATTTGATCGGCTCCACGCGCGCCGCGGTGACGAACTTCCGAGCGAAAGAAATACAAGCCGATTTTCGACCCCACTGGGGAACTTTATCGCACTGACGCTCGTCGAATCGTTAAATGCCGCGACATGACCCGGCAACAACCCTCTCCCCGCAGGAGATTCGACGATGTCTGCACGGCTTTTTCGTTCATTCGCCCCTCGCTGGCTTTTCGCCTTTCTGGCGCTGTTGGCTTTCGCTAGCACTTCGCTAGCCCAGGGGTTACTGGTACACGTCGACCCCCACCATCCCCATCCGCTACCGCGACCTTTCCCTCGGCCGACCCAACAGCCCGAGGGGCAATATCGCATCGACGAGCTGGCAGTCAGGGCGCGCCTCACCGACGGGGTTGCCCGCGTACAGGTGTCGCAGACGTTCGAGAACGTCGGCAGCCGACAAATGGAGGTCAGCTTCGTTTTTCCGCTCCCCTACGATGGCGCGGTCGATCAGTTGACGCTGCTCGTCGATGGCAAGGAGTATCCGGCCAAGCTCTTGCCCGCCAAGGAAGCACGCAAACTGTACGAAGACATCGTCCGCACGAACAAAGACCCCGCCTTGCTCGAATGGATGGGGACCGGGCTGTTCAAGACGAGCGTTTTCCCGGTGCCGGCCGGAGCGAAGCGGACCGTCACGATGCGGTACACCCAAGTTTGTCGCCAATCGCAGGGGCTGGTCGACTTCTTGTTCCCGTTGCGCACCGCGCGTTACACGTGCGACGCCCCACAGAAGATTTCGGTGAACGTCTCGATCGAATCGAGCCAGCCGATGAAGAATGTCTACTGCGCGTCGCACCCGGTGACGATCGAGCGGACCGACGATACACATGCGACGATCAAGTACGAAAGCACCAAAGAAATTCCCTCGAACGACTTTCGACTGTTCTACGACGCCAGCACCGATGGCCTTGGCGCGAGCGTGGTGAGCTATCGCCCCGATCCAAAAGAGCCGGGCTATTTTCTGTTGATGGCCAGCCCCGACTTGGTGTCGAACAAAAAGCTGCAAGCCAAGACGGTGGTGCTGGTGGCCGACACGTCGGGCAGCATGAGTGGAGAGAAGATCGACCAGACAAAAGCCGCGCTTAAATATGTGGTCAACAACTTAAATTCCGGCGACACTTTTAACATTGTTACCTACGACAGTCAGGTGATGACCTTCGCGCCCGAACTGCAAAAAGTCGACGACGCGACGATCAAAAAAGCGATCGGCTATATCGACGGCCTGTTTGCCGGTGGCAGCACCAACATCGCCGGGGCGCTGGAGCGGACTTTCAAGATGCTGCAAGACGACGACCAGCCGACCTACGTGGTGTTTATGACCGATGGCATTCCCACGACCGGCGAGACCAACGAAATGAAAATCGCCCAAATGGTCGCGCCGCTCAACGATGTCCGGGCACGGATCATTAGCATGGGCGTTGGTTACGACGTCAATAGCCGATTGCTCGACCGACTGTCGAGCGACAACTACGGCCATAGCGAATATGTGCGGCCCAACGAAGATATCGAGCGCGTGGTCAAGCTCGTTTACAGCCGACTGAGCGCGCCGGTGTTGGTCGACGTGACCGTCGCTGCCGAGTTCGACGAGATTATCAGTGGCCCCGCCATCCAGAGGCTTTATCCCGATGGGCCGTTCGATCTGTTCCGCGACGACACGGCGATCATCGTCGGTCGCTATCGCGCGGATGGCACGGCCAAGATCACGATCGAGGGCAAACTGCAAGGCAAGAAGCAGACCTTCGTCTTCCCCGCCGAGTTCGCCAGCGACAGCCCAGACGACACTAACTCGTTCGTCGCCAAGCTGTGGGCGACTCGTCGTGTGGGTGAGATCATCGACGAGCTCGACCTCAAGGGCGAGAACGACGAGTTGGTGAAGGAGCTCGTCGAGCTGGCCACCAAGCATGGCATTCTCACTCAGTACACGAGCTTCATGGCCGACGACACGGCTCAGCCCGGATCGGTCGCCGAAAACGCCAGCCGCGCCCGCGGAGCGTTACGCGACCTCAAAAGGGCCGATGGCGAGTTCGGATTTAACCAGCGTGCCGCCAAGCAGTTCTATGGCCGGGCCGGCAGCGATGGCATCGCGCTGGGTGGACAAGCGGCGCCAGCGGCAGCTCGCCCGACGAGTGGTCCTGAACTCGAGCGATTGCAAGAGGAATCAGCCGAGTTGAGTCGCTTCCAGTCGTTCGGCAACGCGACGTGGTACGACGCCAAGAACGACAAAGCCGAAGTCGCCAAGAACATCGTGCAAATCGGCCGCAAGACGTTCTTCAATCAGAATGGCCAATGGATTGACTCATCACTCGATGCCGACGAAGTGAAGAACGCCCGCAATGTCGAACAATTCAGCAACGAGTATTTTGAGCTCGCCAAACGACACAACGGCTACGCCAACAGTGTGCTGGCGATGGGTGGCCGGGTCGTGGTGCGGCTGGGCGACGAAGTTGTGAGTTGGTAGCGAACACCGAGCTGCCGAATGGAGGAAATTCAACGCCAGCCTGGGCAGTCGTAGCGAGTCGCGATGCCGAGCGACTATTGAGCGTCGCAAATGAATCGCCACGATTCGCCTCCTGATAGCGGCTTGCGTTGGAGAAACTGCGCGTTGAAAGTTTGACTGTCCCCCGGGTATGTGAAGCGTAGTGGTTGAAGACATCCCCGGATAAGTGGGGATTCTTGGGCAATATGTCGCAGGCATTTGGCTTGTTGGGTTGGTTGGCCAAGGATTGAAACGCCACTAGAATGCTAGAATTGGTGTCACCAAAGTCTCGTTCACCAAAGTCTCGTTTCTGATACCCTCGGCAGCGGCTTTCGTTCACGACATATTCTCCTTCTCTCCATCTATCTGTGGTAACCTAATTTCCCAGAAGCATTCGGCGAGCTTTGTCGCCGTCAAAAGTAGCCAAAGTGCTGCTGGTTCCGTGGGCAGTTTGAAGTCAGTTGAGCGTTCGATCATGAATCTGCTTGCACGCGTCGCAAGGATCGCATCGTTGTCTGTCATCCTGAGTCTCACCACGGTGCTGGCTGGGGTTTGCCTTGGTCAGAGCGGGGGAGCGACTGGCCATGCCTCGGCGACCCCGGTTGCCACTCCGCAGCAGGTCGCCGAGGAGGCAAAAGCGGAGCGGCGGGAGTTTCAGTCACAGGAACTAATGCTGGCCAAGACCGGTGGTTGGATATTCAAGCTCGGCGAGACACCCCGAGTTATTTGGCGAGACATCGAAACGGTGCGGCGTCTGGGGTGCGACGAACCGTTGAATGTCCGTTGGTTCAACGCGGAGTTGAAAGAGTCCCCGGGACCCGATGCGTCCGGCCGTTGGCTGGCCTGGATCGAAGGCACTGCCCCGAACGGCACGCCGCTGCGACGTTTGCTGACGTTCTATGCGTTGCCAAATCAGCTTCCCACCTCGAATCTGCCAGACCTGAAGGTGGCGTTCCCTCATCTGTCGAGCCCCAAGGTTCCGGCTGTGGTCCGTGAACACGAAAGCGAAATCGTCCGCTTGGCAAACGACGCGGTCGTGCGGACCCTCATGGGCAACCAAGAGGGAGCGGTTTTGGTGGCGGGACTTACTGAGATCGAATCGTTGGGACGCCCGGCAAGGTACATCGAATCAACCACCGTCCGCAACGATGACTTTAATTTGGCGCTTAAGCTCAAGCTGCAAGGGTTAGAAGACAATGTGCGTTCTTTGCGACTTCCCCAGCATCTGGAAACACCGGCACCGATGTTGCGTGAGGGTTCGCCCGCTGAAGCCGGTGTGGCCACCGACGCCAAGGCCAGAATTGACGCAATGTGCCGCGAGTGGGCCGAGGATTCGGGCGAGCCCTTTGTGACTCTCGTCGCTCGCCGCGGCGTGATCATCACGCACGAAGCTTTCGGCCGCGACGCAGCAGGCCAGCCGATCGATCGCGACTATCGCTGTTGGGTTGCCTCCATTACCAAAACGGTCACCGCGATCTTGTTCGCCCAGTTTCTCGACCAGGGACTTATCGACTTAGACGATTCGTTGTCCACCGTCTTCCCAGACTATCGAAATCACGCATCTCTCACGCCCTCGTTCCGGCAGTGCTTCACCCACACTAGCGGTTTGTCGGGACACGGCGAACTGGGCGACATGCATACGGCACACTTGGAGAACATCGTACTCAACGGGATCGACGTGAACGAACCGGGCGTGAAGTATGCCTACTGCGGGTTGGGCTACGAGTTGGTGGCCAAGGCGATGGAGATCGTGACGGGAAAGAGTGCTGCGAGACTTTACGATGAGCATCTTTTCCGTCCGCTTGAGTTCGGCGATGTGCGGATCGGCAACGCTAGTTCGTCAGGCGAGTTCACGGCAATGGAGTTGGCGGTCTTGGCCCAGTGGTTCGTCAACCGAGGCAGCTACGGGGCTCACCAGTTCATTCGGCCGGAAACGTTCGAGCGGCTTCTGCCACAACCGCCGCGAGTTGCCGATGCCAGCGACACGGCGGAAACAGGAATTGGCATCCATCGGCACCGGCATCTTAAACCAGGCGCGCCACGCGACTCGAAACGCGACGAAGACCTGTTGTTCGGACCTAACACGATCGGACACGGCTCGTTCTCGGGCTGCATCTTCCTCGTCGACCCAGACCAGGAACTCGTCGTCGTGCAAGTCCGCAAGCAGAGCGGTCCTCGAAGCGCCGAATGGTCGCCGAAATTCTTTCAGACGATCGCCGCGGTCTTGATCGAGTAACGCACTCGGCCCGTGTCATAACGCAAGCAATCAGCTTCGTGCTTCGCCATTTGGGGCGACCGCGTCACTTGAGGGACCACCACCTTCCGCGAACGCAATAAATCGCCACGATTCGTCGCCTGACAGCGACGTGCGTGGGGCCAACGGCACGTTGCGAGTTTGGCTGTTCCCCCGGGTAGGGTCCATGGCGACGCTAACGATGATGAGTATTCGCTTTGACATGCTGCCGATGACTATGGCGCTTCGTGCATTGTCTTACGAGCGATTCCCTCAAGGTGAATTCGCCGGGCCTCGGTACGTCGCTCGCGTTCGCGACGTCGACACGGGCGACAAAGCTTCGCGGTCGAGTACACAAAGCCCTTCGCCACTTCGTACCACCACTTTTGCTGAAGTGCGGTCCACACTTCTTTGCTTCCACACCCTTCGCATTGAAAAGGTTTTTCGATGTAGTAGCCACGTCGAACGAAGTCGGGGACGTCGTAACTGTTGTTTTCGGCAAGCTTCTCGACTTCGACAACGACGCCTTCGCTGCGGGCTCGTGATAGCAGCGCCTTTAGCTCGCGTTCCTTCCTCGTCTCCTTCGCGGCGGCTAGCTTCGCGGCGCGTGCATGCTTCTTGGCTTGGAGTTCGGCCCGCCGTTGTTTTCCGCTCTTCATCGTAACCTGGCTTTTGAGCTGAATTGATTTCGTCTCGCCCAAAGCGGCAGTCTCGCTGAGTAGTATATTGGCTAGCTTTACAAAAATCGAACGAGATCGCTTACTTACCCACGGCGAGCCTCGTCGGCTAGATTTGGCTAAGGCACGATCACCGCCACGCCACACCCACGATAGTCATCGAGCGACGCGAGCACGGCGGGGGCTTCGTCGAGTGTGAGTGTGCGATCGAGGAGCTGAGTCGGGTCGATCCGCCCGGCAGCGATGTGGGCGAATAGCTCGCCGTAAGCGGAGGCGGCCATGCCGTGGCTGCCGACGAGTTCGAGTTCCCAGCCAATCACGCGGCCCCAGGGTGTCGGTGGGTCGAGGTCGTCGCCAGCGAGCAAACCGACCTGCACGTGGCGACCTCGTTTGCGGAGGCTGAGAATGGAGTTACGCATCGTCGCGCGATGGCCCAGGGTGTCGAGCGACACATCGGCACCGCGACCAGTCAGCTCGCGAATAGCGGCAGGAACATCATCGATCTCGCGGGCGTTGATGACGTGCTCGGCACCAAGCTCTCGAGCTTTGGCGAGTGGCTCGTCGCGAATGTCGACAGCAATCACACGTGTACCCAGCGCGCGAGCCACCATTACCGCCGACAGCCCAACGCCACCACATCCATGAACGGCGACCCACTCGCCCGCGGAGACCTTCGCTTGCTGTGCCACGGCCCGATAGGCGGTCGCCAACCGACAACCAAGGCTGGCGGCTGTGATGCTGGTCATCGAATCGGGCAGCGCGACGAGATTGGCCTCGGCATACCGAACTGCCACAAGCTCGGCATAAGAACCCCAACCGGTAAAGCCGGGCTGGTATTGATTATCGCAAACTTGAGGCTGACTAGCATGGCATTCGCGGCACGCCCCACACCCGGCAACAAACGGAATCGTCACCCGTCGTCCCAGCCAATCGCGACTCACGTCGCGGCCCACCTCGACGACGTGTCCCGAAAGCTCGTGCCCAGGCACATGGGGCAGCGAGCGAATGTCGTCGTCGTGTCCCTGCCAGCCATGCCAGTCGCTGCGGCAGAGCCCGGTCGCTTCGACGGCGATGACGACACCGTCGACCGTTGGCGTTGGGTCAGCAACCGACTCGACAGCAATCGGTCCGCCAAACTCGTGATAGACGACGGCTCTCATAAAGTCTCGAACTTCCAACGGGTCGCCCGCCCGTTCTACTTTTCTTAGTCCAACGTTTAACTTCTTATGATACTGAATGTTTGTCCGAGAGTTCTGGGTTACCGCTGTCCCGGCTGCACCTCAAACTGGCGGAACTTCTTGAACCGCACTCGTGGCCCGGTTCGGTCGTATTCGATTTGTTCGGCTTCGGTGACGCCTGAGTCTCCATTGCTCGAATCGAAGCGTCGGATGCGCGCCGGCGATTCGCGGGTTCCTTCGAGAATGAATGTGTCTTTCGTTTGGCTAAACGACGCCCTTGGGGCACTGGCCGAGAAACGGCTTTCGTCTTTGCCGGAGCCTTCGATTTGAACATTCCCTTCGGCGACTGCTTCGAGTGGGCCTATTTGCTGATTGCCAGCGAGCGGACCGCGCGGGGCCGTGGGGTCTTCGTTGAGTTGCAACAATTCGGCACTCACGACCACTACGTCGGGGGGCAGTCCTTTCGGGTCGTTGGCGAAAAGCTCTTGTTGCCAACCGTCGATGGGACCATAAATGCCCCGTACGCGGCGATGGAATCTGAGGACTCGTTGGTTGGCATTACCCGAGATGCCCTCCTGAAAATCGAGCCGCAAAAATCGCAGCCGAGCGGCCGATTCGTTGGGGTTCGGCGACGCAGCCGTGAGGCCGGTCGCGGCACTCGACAGGTGGGCGCTGCGGATCGCGCCTGGTCCGCTACCGGTGATGTCGCCGGTGGCGTGGTCGTAGGTAAGCGAGCGAATTTGTACACGGTCGTGCGAGCGTTGCCCACGTTCGTCGACCGAACGATAATCGACGACGATGTTCCCCAGCAGCGAAAGCCCAGCCAGCTCGATCTTTTCGTTGCCGGAAGGTGAAGGATAGATGGGCCGCGTCAGGTTAGCGACGATCCTGTCGCATTGCATCCAGCTATGTTCGCTCTCGGCAAAAATGTCGCCCGAGCAAACGATTCGCGTGCCATCGACGCTCAAGCCGCCTCGCCAACTCAGATGAACGGGAACTTTCGTGCCGCGCGTTTCGCCGATGACTCCGCCATCGACCATGAGACGAGCTTTGCCCGCCCCTTCGATCCAGAATCGGCTCTTCTCGGCATCAGCGTTTACTTGCCCGGCATAGAGCGTGAGCCCCCGCGCGGCAATGCTCGCTAGGCCCGCTTCGGTGTTTGGCGCGGCGGGAGTCCCCCGCACGGTGATTGTCGGCTGTGTCGAAAGTTGCTCGACGCGCAACGCCTGGCCTTCGACCCTAAGCGGTTCGTCGCCCGATTTCATGCCGGCCGTTTCGCGGAGGACGACTCCCCCTTGGCAGGTGACACCCGTCGCCTCGGCCTTGCGGCCACTCAGCGCGATGTCGACGCTGACTTGTTCGGATTCAAAATCGAAACGATGCGTTGATGTTCTCGTTGGGCCTTCGCTACCGCCACTTCCCTGGCTAATCGGAATCACGCCAACCGATTCGCTCGGAGTGATCGCCTGTTGGCGGAACCAGGCTTGCAGTTGCCGCGTGGTGCCGGTGAGCTGGGGCGAATTGACTTCGACCCTTCCGCTGGCAGCAATGCGATCGGGAACGATTGCCAGCTTGTGCGATTTGTTTTCGAGCTCGATCGCCGGTCCTTCGGGACCATCGGGCACGACCTCGCGCAAGAACAACTGCACACGATCGGCATTGAGCCGACCGAGGCCACCTGCGTCAAATTCTGGGGCACCAGTGATCGTCAACACCGGCTGTCCATCGAGTCGGCGCATGACGACCGCGTTCTCGCCACCGTCGACCTGTTGCCATCTGAGCGTCAGGTCGCGGGCCGTCTTTTCATCGCGCATCGTGAGCACACCCGGACCCACAACCGTGAGATCGCCGATCGACTGCGGCACATCGCTCGGTGGATGGCGATAGGTAATCCGCGGCGTGCGGCTGTTGTTTGGTCCGTAGGATGCCACGCGCAGCTCGCTCTTGCCATGTTTGAGCGCGATTTCGTGCCCGAGGTCGAGCGTTAGTTCTCGCAGTGGCAAGTTAATCCCCATGCGATCGGCACGGGCCGCGAGTTGCTGCTGGGGCGAATCAAGCCGCACCGATCCAACCGCTTCGATCATGAACGGCTGAAGGTTCTTAAACTTGTCTTGCTGCTTACCACTACGCACAGGTTCTTCGGGAAGCGGCAAACCCCGCTCGTCGAGTGCCGCGAAGTGCAGGCTTAGTTGATTGCAATCGAGCGCGTCGAAGGGGCCGTCGATTCTTTGCTGTCGCAGTTCGACTTTGCGCTCAAAGATCGCTTCGTTGTCGAGAAAATCGAAGTGAAACGAACCTGCGCAGGTGACCGTCACCGGTGAAATGATTGGCGAAGTCGACGCGACGGCATTGCGATAAGCCACCGTTTGGATGGTTCCAAAGGACGACACGGCCACGCGATCTTGGTCGCCGGTGACGCTCAGCCCATCGAGCTGTAAACGTAGCGCAACATTCTCGCGAATCTCCAGCGACTTAACGCCAATCAGATTCATCCCCTGGCGAACGTCTTCGTCGCGCGCGAGGCCAATCTCCAAATGGCGACCACCGCCATTGCTCTTGCCGTATTGCAGTTTCACCTCGGCCAGTGTCTTGATGACTGCTTCGTTCATCGTCAGGTCGTGGGTTTCGATGAACAGGTCATCGTCTGGACCGGGATCTTTCATCTGGCTGCTGATCGTGATCACACCGGGAAAAATGCCCTGCACAATGCGGCCCATTTTTCCCCGAGCGGGATCGAAGTCGTCGTCGAATTGCAGATGGGCCCCCCCGGGCGCTTCGAGCACCACGGCATCGAGCGGAGGTTGCTGTCCGACAACGCGAGGTGTCGGAAACATCACAACCGCACAGGCGTCGATATCGATACTGCCGTTGTCGTTGCGGTTGTATTTACTGAGCACCAGCATCACCTGGCCGCTCTCGACGACAATGGGGGGCCGCGTCAGCGACCAATGGCCAGCAGGGAAGTAACTGGCCAGCACCGCCTGATAGCGGCTCACCCCTTGTTTGCCAGCGGCCAATTCGGCGTCGGTCACTTCGTAGTCTTGGCGAGCCAATGGCGGATCAATCCATGGCTCCAGCGTCAGCGCATAGACTTGATACGCCACGAGCATCACACCCAAGGCGACCAGTCCGATCATCAAATGCGAGATGGCGCGTGACACTTTGTTGTTTCGCTAATTCCTTCCGTCATTCACGCGAAGGCGGGGATCGAGAGAGTTGTGATCAATCGATGATATGGTTCGCAAAATGAAAACGATTGCATTCAGTAACAGCGCGACTCGTCCGGCGGCTGGCTCTTTTTGGTTAGAAACCGTTGCGTCTCGATTCCCGCCTTCGCGGGAATGACGGTACGCTTGCGTTTCGCCGGGCGTTCCACGCGCTAATGACCACCACCAAATACGTCTTCACTCGGAAAAATCCGAATCGAAGTTGTCGTTAGCGGCGCCGGCATGGCCTCGTCGTCTCCCGGTGGCAACGACACAATATCGGTGATGTCGATCAAACCCACAGGGCAACCGGCGTCGTCGACGACTGGCAATTCGCTCAGCTTACGCCCCGCCATTAGGTCGATCGCTTCTTGAGTTCGAGCACCTTGTTCGATGGTGAGCGGCTTTCGCGTCATTACGTCGAAGACCGGTTGGTCGAATGACGCATCGCGGCGAGCCTCGACAATCCGCGCGAGGTCGCTGTCGGTGAATAGTCCGCTGAGTTTGCCCTCGCCATCGACCAACATGACCGCACCGGTGCGTCGGCCCGGTTTGCAGCAGGCAATCACAACTTCGCGAACGGTGAGTTTGTCGCTCGCCACGCGGCATTGCGACAGTGGTCGCATCTGTTCGTCGACGCAGCGCAATTTACGCCCCAAACTGCCGCCGGGGTGGAACTTGGCAAAGTCCTCGGCACGAAATCCGCGTAGTCGACTGAGAACGATCGCGAGCGCGTCGCCAATCGCCAGCATGGCCGTCGTGCTCGTGCTCGGTGCGAGTCCCAACGAACAGGCTTCTTCGAGCGTCCCCAGCTCAATCACTTCGGTGGCCGCTAGCCCTAGCGTACTTTCGCGACGAGCGGTGATGGCAATGATCGGTACGTGCATTCGCTTGAGTGCTGCGAGCAACTGAACGATCTCGCCCGTTTCTCCACTTTGCGAAAGAATAATCACCGAGTCTGTGGGACCAACGCGACCGAGGTCGCCATGAAAAGCTTCGCCCGGGTGCAGAAAATGGCTTCGCGTACCGGTCGAGGCGAGTGTCGCCGAGATTTTTTGGCCGATGTGTCCGGCTTTGCCCATGCCGGTAACGATGGCGTTCCCTTTCGTGAGCAACAGTAGATTGACGGCGCGTTGAAATGCGGCGTCGAGTTTGTGCGAGAGCTTCCACAACGCGACTGCTTCGAGTCGCATCACCTCGCGGCCAGCGGCGATTTGTGCCGAGGCGTCGAGCGTGTAGTTGTGTCGGCGGAGGGCGGCTTCCATGCGGACGCTCCGAAGCGATGGGGTGAGGGTGCTGAGAGTCTGAGCGGCTTCGAGCGGCGGAGTCTAGCCACGCTCCGCATACAGCACAACGCCGACAAACCTGGTGCCAGCTAACACCACCGCGCATAAAAAAGCTCCCAGAAAAGCTTGTATCCCAGGGGGGCAAAGGATACGGGACTTTTCCGGGAGCGATTGGACGCTTGTGCCCTCGTGCCGGGGGGAACGAACACGACGGGCAGCGCCAGGGGGAGTCGAGTTGTCTAACCGAGAGCGAAGCAGCCGCGAGCCGCGTTGCTCAAGTGAGGCGGAGAATAGGGAGCGACCCGGTGGCGGTCAAGGCGACTTTTCAGCTTGGCAAATTTTTTTTTAGAAAACTCTTGTAGCGGTCGCTAGCAGACCACCATGCGACTGGGCTCCGACAAACCGAATAATCAGAAAAACAAGGCAAAACTCGCCGTTTGTCACACCTGCGGGCCGACGACTCGGCGGCCAAAAGACCCCGAATAGTTGACACTCGCGGCGGGGGGTCTAAGTTTAGACGGTGCGTCAGGTAGCGCGTACCTAGTCAACCGGCCCCACTGCAAACGACCTTCGCATGTATCGATTAGCCCAATTCTTCGGCCCATTTGCAAAACGCTGTTTGCTCGTGACCCTCGTTGCGATTGCCGCCAACGCCTCAGCCCAAGACCGCAGCGGCGAGCTGCAATTGATCGTCAATCGCCTCAACCAGCAACTAGAGCTGGTCGCCCGTTTCGACGTGCGTCGCTCGCAGTCACGTTACGACGCCTTGGCCGAGGCGATTGAACTTTGGGACGCTTCGCCACGCGGCAATGCCGAGTTCGCCGTGATGGAGTCTTGGCTGAACGAAGCACTCCGGGCTTCGATGCCAGGCAGCAAAGCCACGATGCCCGCTGCGCCCGATTTCAAAGCGTCCAGTTTCAACGGCCCGAATTTTGAAGTCGTCGGCGTCGAAGCATTGCCGTCGCCGGTCGTCGTTGCACCGAAACCGGTGCCTGTTGTGCCAGAGATTGCTCCGTCCGAGACAACGGCCTCGGGCGAAGCATCGCCGATGCAAACGAGCCAGCCGTCTGATTCGGTTCCGGCCGTTGATCTTGAAATATCCATCGCCAGCGAGCCAGCGAAATCCCCCCTTCCGCCAGCGTCGAGCAGCCCTTGGGACAACCACCCCGCGACACGGCCGATTCGCATTGAATCGCCCGACCCCTTTGTCGATGACCCGATTGCCCAGCCCAGTCCGACGACCATTACCGCGAAAACCTCGGCCGAAGACAAAAAACCTCGCGTTGCCATGCGGCCAACGACCTTTGTCTCGCGCGAATCGCAGCCCGAGGTGAACATAGCCGAGCTAGCCGCTCGTACAAATGGCTACGAACGCGGACTTCAGCAAATCGAAGCGAAGCTCATCGCGGCTGGCAACCTCGATTCGGCCGACTTGCTGATGCTGGCTCGCGAGGTAAGCGAATTGGCGAAACAGCACGAGTTCATCGCACTTTACACCGGAAGCCTCAGCGATGCCCAGCGCGAGTTGCTGGTTCCGCCACCAACAGTCGACGCAGTGAAAGCTCGATTAGCGAAAAAAATCGGTTCACTTAAGCAGCAGGGCTCGGCACCGGACGACGTATTCTTACCCGCCCGCGATGAAGCGCTCGAAGCGGCCACCGAGTTGCTCGAGTGCCTTTAACCACAACACCACGAAGTACGTTCATTGCTAACTTTGCACGAGCCAACTTTGCAAAAGCTAACTGGGCAAGAGTGACCGACGCCAATCGACCTACATAAAATCGACCAACAATATGTCGTGTCCGATTCTTATGGGCGATGATCCTACTTGGCGTCTTCTTCGTCCTTCGTCTTCTTCTTTTTCTTGAGCTGCAACTTCCGGACGCGGACCTTGGGCATTCCGAGGGGCGAATCGCCCTCTTGCCACTTGTCGAGTTCCATCAGGCGGTTCACCCGCTCAACGCGGGTCAACACACTGCGATTGCGGTTGGCACCGCGCTTGATTTTCAGGCTTTTGTCGATGGTCATGGCTACGGCCGTCCTACGCTGGTTCGTTCGCCCGCCGGGCGACTCAATACATCAAGCCCCACAGTGTAGAGTTTGGGCATAGAGTCATCAAGCGGGCCGTCTGAGATTTCGCAGCGGCCCGTGCCGATCGCGAAAAGTCTCTCACTCCGCATCGCGTTCGCGTTCGGCCCGATAAATGCCCATCAATTGATCAACCCGAGCCGTTTCGGTCGCCGCCAGGTCGGTCTTTTCGTTCGGATCGTTCGCCACATCAAACAGCATCCATTTTTTGCCCCCGTTGCGGACGAGTTTCCAATCACCGTGGCGGAGCGCTTCGCGGTCTCGCGCGGTCCCCCAAACGGTATAGATCGTTCGTTCGGGGGGCTCGGTCTGTGCGCCCGTGAGCAGCGGCCAGATATCTGTGCCGTCCCAGGCGGGATCTTCTTTGACCTCGTAGCCGACGAGCCGGGAGAGTGTTGGCATCCAGTCGACGACGTGCAACGGGGCGGCAACTTTGAGTTTTGTCAGTTCGCCGGGCCAATTCACGAAAGCCGGAACGCGGAAGCCTCCTTCGAAGGTCTCGGTCTTCTTGCCGCGCAGCGGGGCGTTGGAACTGAAGTTCGTGAGCTTGGGATCGGGGGGCGGATAATTGTTGCCGCCGTGGTTGACTTGAGCACCGTTGTCGCTGGTATAGATCACGAGCGTATTGTTGCGCTGTCCCGTCGCTTCGAGGGCGGCGATCATCTGACCGACACCGTCGTCCATGTGTGATAGGGCGGCCGCAAAGAGACGTCGCTCGGGGTCGTCGATGTTCGCGTTCAGGTCGTGCCACTCTTGGTCACGTTCGACGAGTGGTGTGTGGACAGCGTGGAATGGAACGTAAAAGAACCAAGGTTGCTCACTCTCGCCATGTGACTCGATCCACCGCACTGCTTCACCGGTGGTGAGGTCGGTGACGTGCCCTTCTTCTTCGATCCATTCGCCATTGCGATGCCACGTTTGCTCGAAGGGCGAACCAATCCGATAGCGATGGTCGTACATGCCGACCGCTCCGGCGAGCGATCCGTGGGCGTAGTCAAAGCCAAACTTATTCGGCCCCCACGCTGGTTTTGAGCCCATATGCCACTTGCCACTCATTCCGGTCTTGTAGCCCACCGATTTGAGCATCGCCGCCATCGTCAGCGTGCCAAGCGGATAAGCTTTGTCATTGGTGGCGACGGCACAGTGAAGTCCGAATCGCGATGGATAGCGCCCCGTCATCAGTGCGACTCGCGTCGGCGTGCATTGGGGCTGGACGTAATGACAGTCGAGCTCGACCCCTTCGGTCGCGAGCCGATCGATGTTGGGCGTGAGCAGCTCGGCGTTGTGGTAACCAACGTCGTTCCAACCTTGATCGTCGGCGACGATAAAGAGGATGTTCGGGGGCTTCGCTGCAACAGCGACCGACATCATCGCGATGGCGATGGAGAAGTAACAGAGTCGAAGAGCTTGCATGATGGTTTCGCCTGGTGAAAGGGACTGCACGACTTCCCTATTGTGGCTGATGGGGACAGCTACTTTCAAGGTTCCCGGCGCTCCGTTAGCGAAACGAGCCAAGCTGGTCAGCGCCAGGTTGCAATACTGCCGATTCGAGCGACCGCCGATCGACCCGGATAAACGCCGATGATGCGTGATGGAAAATACCAAGTCGAGCGAAAGCCGCACCGGCGCTGTGTTTGAGTCGGAAACGAACAACGACTTGACGCGGGACAGCGAATGAGAGGAGTCGCGGAACTCGCTTTCTCGAATGGACAGGATAACAAGATTGGCCGGATTGACTGGATTACCACTTTCGTTGGCGGATTCGCTTTTTCCCGTTGATCCCGCCGATCCTGTTATCCTGTCCATGAACGAACCACGCGCGAACG
>JBGSRO010000003.1:0-10632 GCA_041737535.1 Pirellulales bacterium
GCAGCATGGTTCCGAGCAATGCCGTTTCGCTCTCGCTGGCCATCACATCGACTTCATAGGTTTCCCCAAACCAGTCGACAAAGCAAGTGAAGACTTCTAGGTCAACCACCGTACCATCCGCCAAGATTGCCTCAGCATTCGAGCTGTAAACCAATCCGGTATTTTTAATTTCAGTTCGTGGCATCGCCAATATCCCAGTGAAGGCCGTGTCGATCCAAACCTCCAAATTTCTTCGAGTCGTATCGCGCGATGCAGCGACCTGCACAGTAATCAACGCACGCTGGCGGTCGTCTACTAAGCCCTTTAACACGTCAGCACTCCAATATGAAACGCTGCGGCGTGACCGATTCTGATTACATGAGGGATACGATTCGGATGGATCGCACGCGCTGCTGTGACTGCTGCGTTGTAAGTCGACTCGACGAAATAATCCCCCGACTCTGGTTCGATAGCGACAAAGCGATCGCGGTCAGTCGCTTCAAGACGTTCGCGAAGTTCTTCGTGATAGAGCTTCTTTGCCGCCTTGATGATGCGGCTCGTTTCGGCGGAAACCATGACGCGATGCTCCGAGGCTTGATTATTGGAGAACAGGGGTATTCGAGAACACGCGCTAAATTGTAGGCAACGCTGGCAACCACCGGCAAACTCACTTCCCACAAGCCGACGCGACCGCGCACCCGCTGCAACTCGCGCACCCCCCCTGCCCTTTCGCGGCCTCAGTGCCGCAACCGGGACCGCAGCCCTCGAGCAGCGTGGTGGTGAACTGCTTGAACTCGACCGCCGCTTCGTAGGCTTCAGTCAGCTCGGCCGTGAGCGATTCGACCTCGGGCGGCACTTCGCCCAAGAAATAGAAATAGACGCGGCGACCATCGAGCAGATGCTCGACATCAAGCAGCACTGCGGCGCTGCCATGTTCTGCAAGCAACTTTGTGCAAGCATCGAGCGCTTCGTCGCGGCGACGGTCCAAACGCTCGGCGAGCAGGTTGTCTTCGACCGTCATGGCTCGCAGGATTTCGCCATCGGCTTCAGCGACCGTTTCGTTGTCGCTGGGGGGCGCGAGAATTTCCGCCGACTCGAGCCCGCGCACCGTGCGCACCACAACGCGCATCCCACGCGGGTAGCGTACCCGGTCGGGCGAGGCAAACCGGCCGACAAGTCCCATGGCGCCGACGCGTGCGAGGTGGTTCATGGGTGGGGGCTGGGGGTCGGGTGTTAGGGGTGGGGGCTGGGGGCTGGGGCAGCGGTTTTTAGTTTCGCACCGATCGTTTGGTTGACGCAAGGTGGCTTGGGGGTTGCTGTGTTGGTTGGGGCGAACGAAAATACGCGACCAGTTTGCACAATTCTTGCATTACGCCTTGAGAAGTCAGCTATGACCACTGTTGCGCCCGTCGCTCTCCAACCGACACTTCGTTGGCAACAACTCGCCGACAAATCGCTGGCGGGCGAGCCGCTGACGGTCGCCGAGGCCGAGCAAGTGCTGCACGCGCCCGACGACGAGCTGCTGGCGCTACTCGACGCCGCTTATCGTGTGCGTCGTCACTACTTCGCCAACGAGGTACAGCTTTACTTGCTGATGAACGCTAAGAGTGGGCTCTGTCCCGAGGACTGTGGCTACTGTTCGCAGTCGAAGGTGAGCGAAGCCGAGATTCCCAAATACAACTTGCTGAGCCGCGACAAATTGCTCGACGGGGCACGCGTCGCAGCCGAGCGGCAGGCGAAGACCTATTGCATTGTCATCTCGGCGCGGGGGCCGAATGAACGCGAGATCCGTGCGGTTGAAGAGATGGTGCCGCTCATCAAGCAGCAATACGACCTCAAGATTTGTGCCTGCCTCGGATTGCTCACGCCCGATCAAGCCGACCGGCTGGCAGCGTGCGGTGTCGATCGTGTGAATCACAATCTCAATACGTCGGAGGGACACTACGCCGAAATCTGTACGACGCACACCTACAAAAATCGCGTTGACACGCTGCACGCGGTCAAGAGCGCAGGCATGGAAATGTGTTCGGGGGGCATCATCGGCATGGGCGAGTCGCCACGCGACGTGGCGAGCATGGCGATCGAACTGCGCGACCTGGGGGTCCATTCGATCCCGGTCAATTTTTTGAACCCAATCGACGGCACGCCGCTGGCCGGTCCGAGTACCCTGACACCGCAGTATTGTCTCAAGGTGCTGTGCATGTTTCGGCTCGTGAACCCCGACCGCGAAATCCGCATTGCCGGTGGTCGCGAGCTGCACTTGCGGAGTTTGCAGCCTTTGGGACTGTATGCCGCTAATAGCATTTTTGTGGGCGACTACCTCACGACGCGCGGACAAGAGCCAGAGGCCGATTACGCGATGTTGCGTGATTTGGGTTTTGTCGTGGTGAGGAATTCGTAGGGTGTCGGGTTTTGAGTCCGGGTCTGGAGTGGTTTTGGCTGAAACGTCGTTCCCGCACGGGCGTGAATCTGAGTGGCATCATCGAAAAATTGCCCAGTGGTGAACCGACTGAGTCGCGACTCCGACGAGACGTAGCAGGTCGGCTAGCGCCGAACTTTGACCGCATTGTGCATTCTTTTGTGCTCCCAATTGAGACGCGACGATTTCAATCACGATTCCCGCCTGCGCTTGATTGACAGGTCTCTTGCATCCCAGGAGAGCTGAATGCTGATGGCTGACCGCTTCGCGCCACGCGTGACAAAATCGGAATAATCGTTACAGAATCCTCAAGTCGCCTTTCGGTTGGTGTCGATGGGGATTGATGGCGGATGCTAGACTGCGCGGATCGGTTCGCGCGTGCCAGCATTGCCAGCGTGATTTCGCCCCCCCGATGCAAGGATGCCCCCCATGACCAGCCGGTGGATGCCGACGCTTGTCCTCGTCGCCAGCAGTCTGTTTGTCAATTGGGCCCACGCCCAAGACGAGTCTGAACGGCCACGCAGTCTCAGCTATCGCTTGGCCGAACTGCGCCGTAGTTGGTCGAGCGATGTGTCAGCGGAAGTCGAGCTGTCGCCGCAACAGTCGGTACCAACAACATCGGTCGATGAGTCGGGACGGGGCTATCTGGCGATCGCCGCCGAGTCGATGCGGAACAGTTTGCCGCGTGTGAATCCACGCAATTTGCTCGGCCCGTCGACCGCAACTCAAGCGACCGAATCTGAACCAACGTCAATCAGCAATCATAGTTACGCCAACGGTTCGACGACTGGTGGATCACGAACTCGACCAGGAAGTCGCTCAGGCCGCTACACCGCGACCAACGACGTCGCCGTCGATCTTGGGGCAACGCCTCGCGTGGCGATGAGAACCGATGCTGTCGTAAGAACACCGCAATCTCAGCCCACGGCGACGGCTACCCAACAGGGGCCGTTTGCGCAGCAGGGACCGTTCGGCATTGTGCCGACACCGGGCAGCGAGCGCGTCGGCAGCATTCTCGGTGGACTAACCGCGCCGTCGGCATCGGCGACACCAAGCGCTGAAGAAGGCGAAGCGATCATGCAAAAGCGTCGCGAACTGGCGGCGGCCCAGCTGCGCCGCGACATGATTGGTTCGGGAGCCGACTCCCGCGCCACAACGGGCTTCGGTTTCAGCGACACGACTAAGCCGGTTGCCACAAACGGCTATCGCTCGGCAGCCGAAGCCGCGCAAATGGCGAGCCCACCAGATACCGCAACGGTGCAAGCGGCGACAACGACCACCGCCAAACCGCTCGGCCCGGCAACAATTGGCATTACGCCCCTCGCAGCTCAACAATACGCCGCTTTGGGCGCGATTGAAATTGCCGCTGTTGAAGCGACCGCGGCAACGCTGCCGAGTGAACCCCTCGCCGTCGAGCCGAACGAATCTAATTACGATTCGTCGAACGCGCGACAAGCGTTCGCCATGGCCGCGCCGTCGCCGTCGGATGTGAGCGTCGCGCCTCAGCCAGCCACGACAACACCCGAGCCGACAATCGCGACTGGCACGATGCTCGCGAGCACGAATTTACCCCTGCTGGCGACGAGCGTCGCTGGTCCTCGGCAAATTATGGTCGGTCACGAATCGACCTTCACCGTGCGGCTTGAAAACCGGGGGCGGGGCGTCGCCGACGAAGTGATGACCACAATTTCAATTCCCGCTTGGGCCAATGTCGTCCGGAGCAACCCGACCGCTGGAGTACTCGTGCCGACTGCCGGTGGCATCGAGTGGCAGCTCGATCGCTTGGCGGGTCAAAGTCAACAGTCGATTGAGTTGGGACTCATTCCGACGGCCGCGCGGGCAATCGAACTCGGTGTGGCGGCGCGGCACAAACCGGTCGGCACGACAACGCTGGTCGAAGTCCAAGAAGCAAAAATCGAAATGGTCGTCAGTGGTCCCGACGAAGTTTTCTTCGGCCGCGCTCAGACCTATCGCTTGACCATCAGCAATCCGGGCACCGGCGCAGCGACGAACATTGCGATTGGTGTCATTCCGCCCGGCCAAACCACCGCGACGGGAAGCTACCGAATCGAGCGGCTCTCGCCGGGCGAAACCAAGAATGTCGACTTCGATATGATCTCGCGCGAAGCGGGCCAGATTGCCGTGCGCGCCACGGCCGAAGCCGACGGCGGCCTCATGGCTGCTGCCGAGCAGTCGGTGTTCTGTCGCAAGGCCGAACTCGAACTCGATTGGCGTGGGCCCGACCGCAAGTACGCAGGCAACCCGGCGACTTATTACTTTCGCATTCGCAACCCTGGCACGGCTGCCGCCGAGCGGACGACGCTGAGCATTGCCTTACCGCCGGGATTTGAAATGCAAGGTTTCTCGGAAGGTGCCCAGCACGACGCGCCAGGTCGCCGCGTGGTGTGGACGATCGGCGCGGTCGAGCCCAACGGCGAACGCTTCTTCGAGCTGACCGGCATCGTCAACGAGCCAGGCAGCAACAAGTTCGAGATGACGGCGGCCACCGAGTCGAACGAAGCGGTCGATCGCAAGACGGGCACAACCGAGGTCGTCGCCATCGCCGATCTGAAACTGCAAATCGCCGACCCCAAGGGGCCGATTCCCGTGGGCCGCGAGGTCGAGTATGAAATCACGGTCACCAACCGGGGCCGCAGCGCGGCTGACAATATCGAGATCGTGGCACTCTTTTCCGCAGGGATCGAGCCGCTGGGCGTCGAAGGGGCGACGGCGACCATCGCCAACGGTCGCGTCGGCTTCCCGGCACTGCCAGTGATGCCCCCCGGCGCAACGACTAAGTTTCGCATCAAGGCGAAAAGCCTCACGGCTGGCACTCATTTGTTCCGCGCCGAAGTGCTGTGCAGCGAACTCGATATCAAGCTAGCGGCCGAAGAATCGACGCAGTTTTACGTCGACGACAACCCGACTTTGAGTTCTTCGCAAGACGACTCCAAAGATGAGTCAGCGGCGCCGAGCATGTCGCTCGGTCGGCGCTATTCGCCCAGTTGGTAACCAACGAGTGCCGTCTCAAACCTGAATTGGAAGGTGCCACTGCTGGCTTGCCAGCAGTGCGGAGCAGGCACCAGGTGACCACTGCCGGACAAGCCGGACAGTGGCACCCATCTGTCAAGTCAGCATTGAACGGCCACCAGGTGTAAGTGTCGCTGTCCTTGCTAGCACCTGCGGGAGTCGACATTGCGCCAACTCGGCGGGTCGTTATACTCTGCCCGTCATGTTGCCAGCAAAAACTCTACCTCGCCAGCCCGACTGCTCGCGGCTGCCGCTGTTGCGGTTGGGGTGCGTCTCTGCGCTGCTGCTCTTGGCCGGCTGTGGGACGACGCGAACCACCGACTCGGGTCGCACGGCCACCGAGCAACTCCTCATCAGCGATGCCATCGACCGGGCCGTCGACTCAATCAACTTGCAAATCTTGGCAGGCCAGACAGTTTATTTCGACGACAGCCTCGTCACGAAGATCACCGACAGCGAGTACCTCGTCGGGTCGGTGAGGCAACAGTTGCTCGCCAATGGCTGTGTGCTCAAAGACTCGCGGAGCGAGGCCGACTACGTCGTCGAAGTCCGTGCCGGAGCAATTGGCACCGATCGCAATGACTTGCTGTTCGGCATTCCCGCGTTTCAGGTGCCTCAGGTGTTGCCGGTCGCGTCGAGTGTGCCGGCTGCGATTCCAGAGATCCCGTTCGCCAAACGAAGTCAACAACGTGGTGTCGCGAAGATCGCGCTCTATGCCTACGAGCAAAAAACGGGGGAGCCAGTCTGGCAATCGGGGCTCGCGTTGCAGCAGAGCACGGCCAGCGACATCTGGATTTTCGGCACCGGGCCGTATCAAAAGGGGAGCATCTACACCGACGGTACGAGGCTTGCCGGCGGCAGTCTGATCAATCCCCTCTCGCCCGACGAGAGCGACCCCGAACCGGCCCGCATCGCCAGCGAGGCGGTGTTTCAATGGCCCGCCCTTCCAGCGCGACCGAATCCGAGCGTGGCCGAAACCCCGCCGATCCCCGATGCCCTTCCAAAACCCGATGACGAGGTACAGCAGGTCGATCACGAGGAGTGATGCGGTCGCCGATCGTCATTCCCGCGCAGGCGGGAATCCAGATCGAAAGCGTTGCGACTAGATTCCCGCCTGCGCGGGAATGACGGAAACTTCCAAGTCGTCTTCGATCCGAACAGACAGGACGATCGCACAGACTATTACTGCGTCGCGTTCCGCGCGGCTTTGGCTTTTTGGTTGAGTGTGGCTTCGTCTTCGGCCGACATTGGCTTGAGGTTGAAGTTGACGTTTTCGAGCGTGCCGGTGAACTTGAAGGGGAGCTCGTAGTCGTCGTCGATCGTCGTGCGAGTGTCGCTGCCAATGTCCATCGATTCGTCGATCGTGAGGATCGCCGGAATCGTGTGGGGGATCGTCTTCTTGGCAACCGCTTTGCCATTCACTGAGAGCACACCGGTTCCCCCCTTCGCCATACCGGGACCGTCGTATTCGAAATCGAAGACAATGGTGTGCTTGCCAGCAGCGAGCGGCTGCTCTGACTCCCAACGAAACTTCTCGATCGCGAGAAAGTTGTAGACGAAGACGGGCCTACCCTTCAGCAGGTAAAGACCATAACCGCCGAACCGGCCGCCGTTGGTGACAATCATGCCTTCGCCGCCCCCTTCGGGGACCTCGACATCGGCCGTGATCGTAAACGACTTGGCAAGGATATTTGGCGACGCGCTATTGGGAATGCCACTAAGCGGAGTCTTATAATTGAACTCGGTCAGCCCCGCCGTGTAACTCGGCTTCGCAGCGAGAATTCGCGGCAGAATCGAGTTATCGAGCGGAAAGACTTGATACTTTGATGCTTCGACAAGAAACAACTCCTGCAGCTCACGCAACTTGTCGGGATTGATTTTGGCGAGATCGTCGTTCTCGGAGTAATCTTCGGCGATGTGATAAAGCTCCCAGTTGTAGCCATTCACCACATCGGGGAATTTGCCCACGCCCATGAACCACGGAGCGTTGGGGGGGGTCGTGGTGGCAACCCAGCCATCGTGATAAATCGCGCGGTTGCCGAACATCTCGAAATACTGTGTTGTTCGCGTTGACGGCGCGTTGGCGTTCGCCTTGTCCCACGTGTAGGTCATGCTGACCCCTTCGATCGGCTTTTGGGCGACGCCATCGACCATCACCGGTGCTTCGACGCCGGCCGCTTCGAGAATCGTGGGGACAATGTCAATCAAATGATGGAATTGAGTGCGAATACCGCCTGCATCCTTGATGACATTGGGCCAAGCCATGACCATACCCTGACGGGTGCCGCCGAAGTGCGAGGCGACCTGCTTCGTCCACTTGAATGGGGTGTCGAAAGCCCACGACCAAGCAACTGACATGTGAGGCGTCGTTTCGGGCGATCCCCAAGCGTCGTAGAACTTCATCTGATCTTCGACCGGCACATCAATGCCTTGAATGGCGGCCATGTCGAACGGTGTGCCGATCGTCGAGCCTTCGGCACTGGTGCCGTTATCGCCACTGATGTAGATAATGAGCGTGTTGTCGAGTTCGCCCATGTCTTCGACCGCCTGCAACACGCGGCCAATTTCGTGATCGGTGTAAGCGACATAGGCCGCAAAAACCTCGGCTTGGCGGGCGAACAGCTTTTTCTCGGTCGCCGTGAGTGTGTTCCACTCGGGCAGCGTCGCGCCACCATACTCGGCTTGTCCACTGGGCCAAGCGGTCAACTTGGTGTTGGGCGGAATCACGCCAAGTCGCTTTTGGTTGGCGAAGATCTGCTTGCGCATCTCATTCCAACCCATATCGAATTTGCCCTTGAACTTGTCGATCCATTCTTGGGTGGGTTGGTGTGGCGCGTGAGTCCCACCCGGCACGTAGTAGCAGAAAAACGGCTTGTCGGGCGCGGCCGCATTCACTTGCTGGAGGTAGTCGATCGCGTCGTTGGCCATGCCGGTGATGAGGTTATAGCCCGGCTGTTCGCGCCACGGGTGGATTTGGGTGTGTCCCCGAAAGAGCCAAGGGGTCCACTGATCGGTCTCGCCCCCCATGAAGCCATAAAAATAGTCGAACCCCATGCCACTGGGCCATTGCTCGAATGGCCCGGCGAGACTGTACTGATAGTCGGGTGTGTTGTGGTTCTTGCCGAACCACGAGGTGGCAAACCCGTTGTCTTTGAGAATGCGACCGACGGTGGCGTTGTTGACGCCGATCGTCGAGTCGTAACCAGGATAGCCGGTCGCTTGTTCGGATATCACGCCGAAACCGACCGAGTGGTGGTTGCGGCCGGTGATGAGGGCAGCGCGCGAAGGCGAACAGAGGGCCGTCGAGTGAAACTGGGTGTAGCGCAGCCCCATTTTGGCGATGCGATCCATCGTCGGCGTCGGAATGACGCCGCCGAAGGTGCTCGAGATGCCATAGCCTTGGTCGTCGGTCATGATGAGCAGCACGTTGGGTGCGCCCTTCGGGGGCACCACGTTCGGCGGCCAGAATGGTTTCGAGTCTTTGGCGCTCAGATTAATTGTGCCGCCAAATTTTGCAGGTGGATTGGGCAGATAGTTGCCGTCGACGGTGGTTGTGGCGCTCGCCGAACCGGGGGTGCCGGTCGTCTCTTGGGCAATGGCATGGGCAGCAAGACCAGCAAGAGTGCCAGCCAGCGTGAGCAACGAGTAGTGAACGAAACGGACAAGTCTTGTGACGGACATCGAGGACTCTCTCGGCTGAAGAAAAGAAGTGCAGAATCGGTCTGGACGGAGTTTAACCCGTTCGGTTCCCTGCGGCTAGCTTCGGCTCATGTTGAATCGCAAGAGAGTCGTGGTTCGCTCGCGGGCACATCGAACATGGCTTGGCCATGCCTTGGCTCACTGTTTGGGAGCGGGCTTTTGATGATTATCGCGGTGCCAGCAAAGTCGCACTCGGCAGCGAAAAACGCTACACTCGAAGGCGTATGGAGCCCGGGCGGGCTCCGCCGACTGGCTGTGCGATACGTGTCAAAGTTTACGCAGTGACAACAGGGTCGCAGCGACGACAGTTATGACACGGGACGAAACCAAATTGAACAACGAAACGTCAATTTTCGACAGCACACGCCCGGGATTCGCCCAGCGACTATTGTCGAGCATCGCCGACGGCGTCGTCGCCGTTGATGTGGCGGGCAACGTTAATTATCTCAATTCGGTCGGCGAGACGTTGACCGATTGGTCTCTGGCCGAAGCGCGGGGCCGTGCGGTCGAAGAGGTTTTGCCGCTGATCAACGAGAATAGTCGCGAACCGGTTGTTAATCCCATTCGCACGGTGCTCAAAACGCGTGAAGCGGTGGGGCTCGCCAACCACAACTGCTTGATTCGTCGCGATGGGGTTGAAATTCCGATCGACGACAGTGCCTCACCGATCGAAACCGCGACGGGCGAATTAACCGGGGCGGTGCTGATCTTTCGTTCGATTGCCGAACAAGCCGATCACGAGGAGTGAGGTTGATCGTGGCGACGACATTCGGTGGGGAACAAGGGACAATAAAGGGACGAGCCAGCTCCGCCGTGGGTTTTATGCCCCCCGGTCAAGATGGCTGGCACCGTAATCCACCGTAATCCGTGGGATTCTTGCAAAAACACTGCTTCGACCGTAGCGATCACGTCGATCTTGCCGATAGAAACACACGGCTCACTCGATCATCGGGAGGCTATTGTCGTAGTTGAACCAGCGTGGATTGGGCTGACCGAGAAACCAGAGTGCGGGTCGGGATTCAACGAGGGGTCCGATGTCCGTGCCCAAAATCAGCCTTAAATTGCCCTGCCGGGCAGCTCGACTGGTTATTGTTGAGAGTTGGTTGTTGATCGTCGCAGTTGTCGCAATCGGCTTTTCGGAGATGGCATCGGGTGAAGCCCCGCATTCCGCTTCAGTCGACGAAGATGCTAGCTCCTTTCTGCTCTTCAATTCGCCTAGTCAAACGTGGGAACGCTTGCCAGTTGCGGAGCTCGACGACTTGAAGCTTCGACTGGATGCCCTAGAGCAGGCCGTGGGGAAACACGGCCTGGGGGAGGCGATCGTCAAAAAACCAGAGCGAGAGTCGGACGACAAGTGGAACGTCAAACTCGGCGGGCACGTGCAACTCGACTACATCACTTGGTCTGACGCCGATCCGGCCATCGTCGATGCCGAGAACTATTTCAACTATCGACGACTGCGACTGGTAGCGGACGGCACCGGATACAAGCAATTCGACTTCCGG
>JBGSRO010000032.1:0-37411 GCA_041737535.1 Pirellulales bacterium
TGTCGACTGCGTCGGTCGACGTCGCCCGACTGGCAGCCGGGGCAGCGGTCGATGCGACAAGGCGAGTGGTGGCGGGCGAGTCGCTTTCGGCATTCTGCGCGGTTCGGCCACCGGGTCATCACGCGCTTGCCGAGCGGGCGATGGGGTTTTGTTTGTTCGCTAATGTCGCGCTGGCCGCCCAGTGGGCCGTGAGCGAGGGACAACTCGACCGGGTGATGATCGTCGACTTCGATGTCCACCACGGCAACGGCACTCAGGCGCTCTTCTACGACGATCCGCGAGTGGCATTTTTGTCGATGCATCGGTTTCCGTTTTGGCCCGGCAGTGGTGCGGATAGCGAGACCGGTACGGGCCGAGGGCTGGGATCAACGCTCAACCTGCCTATGGCGATGGGGACGTCACGCGATCGTGTCACCTCGTGGTTCGCGCGCGAACTCGAAGACTTTGCGGCAAGACAGCGGCCCCAGTTAATCATTATCAGCGCCGGCTTCGATGCCCATCGTACCGACCCAGTGGGAGGGTTGGGGCTCGAGGTCGAAGACTTTGAAACACTCACCGAAACGGTTTTGAGCATAGCGGCCGCCTCCGCCGAGCATCGCGTCGTAAGCGTGCTCGAAGGAGGCTACGAACCAGCCGTGTTGGCGGAGTGCGTTGATGGTCACCTTCAATGTTTGGTCGAACGCGAGCGAGACTGTGGATACAAGCACGACGCACAGTCGAGTGAGCTGACTTAGCGAATAAGGTTGACTTAACGGCTCACTTGCTTGCGCTGCGTGCTTGTACTGAGTCGCTCGCAATTTGCTTCTTATCTCGATCATGAAGACAACCATGACATTCACCACCATTGCCGTTGGCTCGCTGCTCTATGAAGCAGAGCTCGCGCTGCGGGACGAAGTGTTACGCCGGCCGCTGGGAATGCGAATTGCCGACGACAAGCTCTCGGACGAGATTAACCAGTGGCACTTTGGCGTATCTTCGGGCGGCGAACTCGTGGCCTGCGTGATTCTCGTGCCTCGATCGATTGCCGAGGGGCAACTGCGTCAGATGGCTGTCTCAAACGAGCACCAAGGTAGTGGAGTCGGTCGAGCATTGGTCGAACAAGTTGAACAACAAGCGTGGTCGCGCGGCATCAAACACATCATGCTGCACGCCCGCGCGACGGCGATTGGTTTTTACGAGCGACTTGGTTACGCATGCGAAGGAGACGAGTATCTTGAGGTAGGCCTCCCTCACCGCACGATGACGAAGACACTCGACGCGCCGCCTACTTCCCGCTCCCGTGCTTAACGGCGGGCCAGTATTCTTGGAAGTCGAAGTCGGGGCTGTTGTCGATGTCGTGGCATTCGAGGCAGTTCCTCACGACGGCACCTTCGACTTGCCCCGCTTTGTTCCCTTCGTTCTCGACGATTTTCACATGCAGCGCTCTGCGGAGGGCTTCGATCTCTTCGTCGGTGACGTCGATGTCGCCATTCTCGGCGGCAACGTGGCGGGCGGCAGGCCCGTGGCAGTTTTCGCAGCCGTTGGCAGTGAGGTGGGGCGTCTTTTCGATACTCTCGAAACCGCTGATCCAGGGGACGTATTTCGGATCGTTCCAACCGGTCACGTGACAACTGATGCACTCGGGATCGAACTGCCGCGGGGGGCTGGCGTCGACAATCGCTTCGGTGGCGTGGGCATGGGGAGTGTTTTCCCAGATCTCAAACTCTTCGCCGTGACAATCGACGCAGGCCTGACTGCCAATAAATTCGTGACCGCTGGGGTGGGCCTGGGCTTTGATGCCAAGGCCGTCGAAGCCGAGTGTTTGTAGTTCCTGTGTGTAATCGACCATCCGCTGCTGCATGGTGGGAGAGTCGTCGAACCGCACATCGAGCGGCACTTTTTGGTACTCGAATTTGGTTTTGCCATCGCGATACAGACCAACGACGACGGCATACTTGCCTTTGCTGCCGACTTCGATGAGTTGGGCACCGTGGTCGAGTTTGGTTGGTTGATAAGGAGGCTCGTCGCCTCCTTTGCCAGCGACGACCCATTTGAACTGAGGGAAATTGGCCGCGAGCGCCTTGGTATCTTCCACACCGGCATAGACGAGCAACACAAGTTGATCGCAGTTGGCCGCTTGCAGTTTCGGCAGCACTTCCTTGAGCGCCTCGTCGGCCGGCATGTGAACAATTTCGTCGGAAGTGGGAAGTGTCTTGCGTTCGCGCTCGCCCAGCACGGCCGTGATGCCGAACTTGAAACCTCCTTTTTCGACGATGGCGAATCGCTGCGAAAAGCCCCCGTCGAACTCCAGTATAGCGACATTCGCGCAGGTCAATGGATTGGGATCGAGGTTCACTGCGATGCTGAGCAGCTCGAATCGCAGGTCGTTGTCTCCTAGCCCGACGGCTTGGTAACCGATTTGCTGGAGCGCCTCGATCGAATTGCGGAGCTTAATTTTCGGCTGGGGACCATAGCCTTTGCTGTGCCCGCCGGTGTCCATCATCACCAGCGGCCACCCTTTTTCGGCGAGCTGTTTGACGAACGTATCGCGACGCTTCAGGCCCCCTTTTTGGTTTTCGAGTCCGGTGCAGCCACACGGTTCGAGGTAACCAAGTTGGTCGCCAGTGAATATCATCGCTGCGTCGGGCTTCGGCCAGTCGACGAAGATCGGACCATTTTTTTCGATCGGGTCGACTTTCGATTCACCATAGGTTTGGCGACCGCGCTCGTCGGCCAAACGAATCGGTTTGTTCACGAAGTGAGCTTCAAACTTCGGCCCATCGCTACGAATCGGCGCCGATGTGCCGCGAATGCGAACGTCGCTCGTTGGGCGATTGGCGGAGTGATCGCGCTCGGCAGCGACACTCACCACCACCACCGTCGCGACCACGGCGATAGCCATCGCGGCGAGCGTGCGGACGCGACCCGAGCGTGCGTTGGCATGCAATTTCACAGCAAAAAAATCCACTCGATGAAACTCCTCGCCCAATTAACGCCACTCTCGCGCAAGTGCCGTAAACTCGTGTAGCTAAAGCTCCGAAGTGTTGCCACTTCGGCTACAAAAAGTCGCGGGCTTGTTGGCGAGAATGATTGATACAGCACCTTATCGATCTATTCGACTCGAAAGGACCAGCCGCTGCAATCGCACCATTGCTAGCTGATAGGGTTCGCCCAGTGCAAATGTTCGTCACGGCAACCTGTCAGCGTACGCCAAACCGCACGCCGAAGGTCATCTCGGGTGTCACCGGGTGGCCCGTCTTAAGGCGCACGGTGGCGGCTTCGCCTTGGTCGCTACCGAGGTGGTTCATTGTTGCGGTGCCGGGCGGAATCCGCACCACGAGGTCGGTATGCGTGACCCCTTCACGAATTTGCTTCGGCTCGCCTATCTCGATCTCGACGACCGATGGCTCGACGCTCACGACCTCGAACTTCACCTCCCCTGCGCGTTCCCCTTTGGTTGAAATGAACAGCTTCGCTTCGCCCCCTTTCGCCCCATCGACCCAGCCCAAGTTCACCGCGCCAAGCGGCTCGCTCCACTGCGTGCCGCGAATCGAGAGATCGCCTTCGACACGGCCGGCGATGCCCACTTCTCTCGCCCATACATCGCGGCCCGAATCGGGGGGGAGATTCGACTCGATGTGAATCCACTCGTTGATCTCGCCGAGGGGTAAACCTTTCTTCGCCGTTACGTCGACCCGCACACCCGCCTTGGCGACCGGATCGGGAAGCTTACCCTGATCGAGCGGAACGATTTTGATATCGAACCAATCGGCCGCTTCGGGGCGTGTCACCTCGGCTTTCGTGACTTCGACGGCAGATTGCTGGTAAGCCATGAGCGTGACCGACGCCGTCTGGGGTTCGCCGGCGCGCATGCGGCCAAAATACCACATTTGGGGTTCGAGCCCCGACACGTCGGTGACGACTCCCTCGACGGCGAGTTCTACTTGCGGCTGACGCGGGTCGGTCGTTATGAGCGTCGCCGTTTGGCGGAATGGACCAGGCAGCGACTTGGCGGTCCAGGTGAGCTTGACCGGAACCGATTCGTTGGGGGCAATGGGCCGCTGTTCGACATCGCCCACGGTACATTTGCACGACGTGTTGCCGACGCGGACCGAGAGGGGAGCATCACCTTTGTTGGTGACCGTGAAGGTGCGCGATTGTTCGCTGCCGCGCTGCATTTCGCCGAAGTCATACTTCGTTTCATCGACAGAGAAGCTAGGGACACCTCGCGCTACCGAGGGAGCAGCGAGGTCGGCCCGAGCCCCGCCGGTCACTGGCTTGGCATCAAGCAGTCGATAGCTGCGGTAGAGATCGAAATCTTCGCTACTCCCGACGCGAAAGTTGGCCACCGCCGAACCGATGGCAAGTCCGACGGCAACGGCGATGATGCTAAGGACGACGATACGCATAACGAGGAGACTCCAAGACGTGTAACCAACTTTCGTATTGTAGAAGCGTCGCCAACCGCCGGTCAAACGCCAACCGTAACACGGTCCCTTCGGACGGCGGTTAGTCGCTGACCGCTCCGTCGTCGGTGTGCTGACTAAAGCGCGATCAGCGACAATGAGTAACCAACATCGTGGCGAGCTCTTCGGCGCTCAAACCAAAATTCGCTAGTTCAACCGTGTAGTTCTTCGCAAACCATTCGGGCAGATTGCCAATGGCATCGCTATCGAAGGTCGGCCCCGCGCGGAGCGTTTTGCCCGCGGTAGCGGAGCGGATTTGGCCCTCTTCGGCGAGCAGCTCGCCCGATTTGAATACCATCTGCGGCAACTCGAACATTTGCGCATAGTTGCGCGAGGGGGTGTAGAGGGTGATGTCGGCATCGGCACCCACGCCGAGGTGACCTTTACAAGTGAGCCCGAGCAATCGCGCGGGGGCGGCACGAGTGATGATGGCGATTTCGCTGAGCGTGTATTCGCGATCGAGTTCGACAAGCGACGTTTTTTGCAGGAGTGCGGCGGGGCAAGTGGCGAGCACTCCAGCGCGGTAGTCGCGGTCCATCAACAAGCGTATGAGTTGAGGATAAGCCAAAAACGAGCCACCATTGGGGTGGTCGGTGCTCATGGCGACCTGCCAGGGGTTTTTGGCGAGCAAGAACCACTCGAGCCCCACAGCCCACTGCAGCGCGTGAACAAGGTTGCGATTGCGATACTCGATAGGCATCACGCCACAGCCCGCTTCGCATTCGGTGTCGCCCGAGTACCACCGCTGGCCATAGATTTGGTGCAGATAATAACCGAGCGGACCGTCGCCCGTCATGCTGGTAGTGTTCCCGAACATGATTTGGCCAACGTCGACCGAAATGTTCGGGTGCGTATTGACGTAATCGACCAGCGCGGCGACTTGGCTCGCGAGTGAGTCTTCTTCGCCATCGCTCCCGCCGTAGCTGTGGAACTGAATATGAGTGAGGTGACCGCGGAGGTGGCCGAGCGATTGCATGGTGTCCAGCGTCGTCTGCCAATTGCCCGGCATGCCGAGTTGGTTGCAATGAATATGAACCGGATGCGGCAAGCCCAAGTTGTTGGCTGCGGTGGCGATGCCCGTCACAATTTCTCGCGGCGTGACGTCGAACATCGGCACTCGGTCGTCGAAACTGGTCGAGTGCCCCCCTTGCTTCCAAATTTCGACGCCACCGGGGTTCACGAGCTTGGGGGCCATTGCTCCGGTGGCGTTAACTAGCCAACCAAGGAACGCTTCGGTCCGTTCGTGCTCACCTCGGGCGATTTGCTCCATCAAGTAGTGATTGTTGCCGACCAACACATAAAAGCCCCGGTCAATGCTCGGCGTGTCGGCCAACTCATCGTGGGTCTGCCTCGCACCGAGCGGCGAGACGGCCGCATCGAAGGCCGTGGTGTAGCCGAGCCCGGCATACTTGTAGGCGGTCGCAAAAGTGCTGGGGACACTTCCCAGCGTGCCGCTGCGAGTGAGCGAAGTCCGCGCGAGCAACTGTGCCGGGTCGCGACGCTCGTCGGCCCGCAGCTTGCGACCGACATTTACCTTCGGCCCAGCGATGTGACAGTGCATGTCGACCCCACCCGGCATCGCGACCAGTCCGGCGGCTTCGATTTTGCGATAGTCGCGCTGCTGAGCGACCGGCGGCGTCTCAACGATCTTGTCCCCATCGACCCACAGATCGCCGACGACTCCATCGACCCCGTTGGCGGGATCGTAAATTGTTGCACCGTGTAGACATAGCCGAGACATCAGCGTCATCCCCGCGTAGGCGGGAATCTAGATAGAATGCGTCGCGTCTCGAATCCCGCGTGCGCGAGAATGACAGAATCGAACACACACGGCAAAACTTTTCTAAAAATCCTCGATCTGGACTTCCGACCGCGTCACCCATACGCCCGCTTCGCGATAGCTGATGCTCGTCGCCGACTTGAGTGGTCGCGACAACTCAAGAATCTGATCGAGCTGTGGCTTCACGAACAAGGCCAAATTTTGTTCGTCGATTTGCTGCTCGGCGATGTACTGAAAACCATAATCCACCCACGCTTGGGTGACGTCGAGCATTTGATTGAAGTCGCAGTGCGACGCCATCGCCAGCGGGCGATCGAACTGGGCGACCGGGCTGTCGATTTTCAGCACCGACTCATCGAGCAAGTTTTCGGTCGCGGCAGGCAACGCTCCGAGCACAGCCACAGAGTCGCTCACTGCGAAGTGGGGAGCCACTGCGGGCGATGCGCCGAACGACGGATCGAGCGGCCAAGTGTATGTCGTCGTCGAGCCGACTTCGGACACATCGGGAATCGGCAATTGAATCGGCGGCACTTCGAATTCTTCGACCTCCGAGAACATATCGATCGCGTCCTGCGTCACGTCGAAATAAGTGCGCGCACCGGCCCTCAACTTCTCGGCATCGCTTACTCCCATCACGATCATCAACGCCGGCATCGTCAGCGGCTTGTTCGCCGGATTCATGAAGTCGCACCAGGTCTTTTCGCTGACCGTTAGGTCGATGACGAGTCCCCCCTGACCGTTGGCAAGCCCAGGAATGAGTTGCTCGCGATTGGCCTCGTCGAGCCGCTTGAGCAGCGGCATGATTTTTTGCTTGGCCTCGAGGTACTCGGCCCAGTCGTCTGGTTCGGCTTCGCTGACGGCGATGATCTCAAAGTCTTTGAGCACCCGCGGAAACCACTCGGCGAGCTTGCTATAGCTATCGAGGTCGTTCGCCTCGCGACTCACAAAGAACGCGGCCGGTTTTGGGCCGACGTGATCGAGCAGCGTGAGCCGCTCGGTGGCGTCCGCGCCTTTTTGCGCGGCCCAATTGTAAGCGAACGATTCGTAACCTCGATCGGTCAAGAATCCAATACTGCTCATGTCGCCCGGTTCGGGGAGCAGAGCCATCACGTCGGCGACGAACTCGTCGATGTCGCTGGAAATCTGCTCGCGATCGTCTTCGGTAATGTTCGCCTCGGCCAATGCTTGCCGTCCGGTTAACGCCAAGTTTTCGAACGCCTTCTTGTTGTTGTTAACCGTCCTCAGAAAATCGCCGCTCACGAACTCGATGTTGACAGCCCGCTCGGCGGCATGCTTGGTCAGTTTTTGAATAGCGGGATGGTCGTTAAGCACCTCGCCTGAACCGAGTTCGGTGAGATGCTCGGCCGAATTGCCCATGCTCAGAAGTAGGAATTCGCCGACGCGGCCGACAGCAATCGTCGCTTGCTTACCATCGAGTGCTTTGCGGAGCAGTTGGTAAAACTCGTCGTCGTCGATTTCGACTTCAACGTCCTCCCAGGGAATCAGACTCGATGGCAAATCGAAGATCAGCAGGTCGCTGGCGGAGGAAATCTTGCGTGAGAAATGCTCGTCGAGCTCGATGGAAGCTTCTTTCATCATATCACGCAGCGCCGCTTCGAGCGTGTCGAGTTGTTTGGTGACGCCGTTTTCATTCTCGATTCGAAAGCCCATCACCAAGTCGGGGAGTCGAATTCGCGCAGCGTTGGCGTCGATGAACTTCCGCAGATACTCTTTTACTTGCTCGGGGTCGAGCTCCGATTCGTCTTCCGTGCCGGAGACTGTGCCGAGTTGGCTCATTCCGGTTTGGGCCGCGACCATCAACTCGACGAAATCAGCCATATTGGTGCCGCCATACACAAATACCTCGTCGCTCCACATCTCGGCTAATAGCTCTTTGATCTGTTGCCCCTGATCGCTGTCGAACCAATCTTTGACTTGCTGGATTTCTGGGGTCGGCGGAAAGGCCCAAGCTTGTTCGGCTTGAATCAAACCAATCTGTAGCACCGGCACTTGCTGAACCCGTTGCCACCAGTTGCTGTTCGCGACAATCTCAAGCTGCTCACGGAGTCGCAGCGAAGCGGAATAAAATGCCGCGTCGCGAGGGACCAATTTGAGCGAGTGACCCTGTTCGACAAGTTCGGCACCGCTTGTGATCGGACAGCACAACAGCACGATCGATAGCAAGACGCTAGTACGGCAAAAACGGAACATGAATGCAACTCCGGGGGGGGCACTGGCGATCGGGTTTTCGACTGTCACAGTTTTAAGGTACGGATGACCAGCGAGCAAACGTCGCCTGCCAGTTCTTACCTCGACTCGTTGTCTGAAGTTTCAGCCAATTGAGTTAGCAGCAATCGTGGGGTGTGCCAACGGTGGGGGATTTAGCGTAAGCTGTGAGGGTGTCTGAAGCCTGGTGGCACCCTGAAAACAACCCCCCACTCGGAGATTCTACCAATGCGTCGCTCGTCGATTGTCGCCTTATGTGCTGTCACCCTGTCTGCCATCACAGCCGTCGTGCTGTCGTCTGCCCCTGCACAGGAACAGGGTGCCCAAGAAAACAACAAAGAGGAAACCACCGCAACTGAACCGGCCACGCCGGTCGTACACGTCGTGTTGTTCAAGTTCAACGCGGACGCGAGCCCTGACACGATTGCCGAGATCGAGGACGGCTTCGCGGCGCTGCCGACTAAGATTGAGGGCATCGTCGACTTTGATTGGGGAATCAACAGCAGCCCCGAAAATCTGAACGAAGGATTCACTCATTGCTTCATCATCACATTCAAAAACGCGGCCGCGCGAGATGTCTACTTGACGCACCCTGCCCATCAGGAGTTCGTGAAAGTCTTGAAACCGCATCTCGAAAAACCGCTGGTGGTCGACTTTTCGCCCAAGTAGCCACTTTAGCTGTCGGCGTTCAGCTATCAGCATTCAGCCGAACTCTTGAGTCGAGGTCGTTTGGACTTGGGTGATTCTATCGAATGCAAAGGGCAAAATGGGAATTACAAAATACAGAGTGAAAGCCGTTCGCTTTGCGACTAACCTACCGGGCAGCGAAGCGGTCGACGTCTGGCTGACTGCTGACTGCTAACCGCCGAAAGCTCATCGCATGGGTTCAACTAAGATCACAACCCCCGACGACCCGGCACTCGGCGCGCTTTGCGAGCAACTTGCCGAGCGTGCGGGAGCGATTGATGCGACCGGCGATTGGCCAGGCGATAGCTTGCGGCTGTGTGGTGAGGCGGGCGTATTTCGTTGGTTCTTGGATCCTACGTTCGGCGGACTCGATTGGAACAGCGAACAGGTCGTGCGTGGTTATCTGGCGCTCGCGTCGGCTTGTGTGACGACGACCTTCGTCATTACTCAGCGAACCGGCGCTTGCCGACGGATTGCCGAGGGTGAGAACGACGACTTGAAGGCGAAACTCTTGCCACCGCTGGCAACGGGCCAGATGCACGCCACCGTTGCCGTGTCGCACCTGACGACAAGCGGTCGCCATTTGAATCGACCCGTGCTGCGAGCGACGCGCAAGGGCGACGTCTGGACACTCGATGGTTTTTCGCCCTGGTCGACCGGTGCCGATCACTCGGATGTGATTGTAACCGCCGCGACAGTGATCGAAGCAGACGAGCCGACGGCTGAGCAAATCCTCGTCGCCGTGCCGTCCGACTTGCCCGGACTTCTCACGCCACCGCCGCCGCAGTTCGTGGGCCTTTCGGCCGCGCACACGGGGCGTGTCGAGTTTGATCGTGTCGAAGTGAGCGATGACTATCGCGTGCAAGGGCCAGTCGAAAACGTGATGTCGGCAGGTCGTAGCACGATGACCGGCGGACACGAAACGTCGACGCTGGCGATGGGGCTCGCTGCGGCCGCGATCGAATTTCTGCACGGCGAATCTGACGTTCGCGACGATCTGATTGCCATCCGCAAAGCGCTCGAAGCCGAGCATACCGACCTCCTCGAAAACCTGTTGGCCCTTACCCGGGGCGAGCCTGCCTGTTCGACGCAAACACTTCGCCAGCGGGCCAATAGCCTCGTGCTCCGCGCGACGCAGGCCGCGCTCGCGGCAGCGAAGGGAACCGGCTATGTCGCTGGCCACCCTGCTGGCCGGTGGTGCCGCGAGGCGCTCTTTTTCTTGGTCTGGAGCTGCCCTCAACCAGTGATGAACGCTAACCTTTGCGAGTTGGCGGGCATCGTTGAGTAGGGGCGACTTGCCAACATGAGGGCGAAGAACGAAACTGCGTTTTGCGAAACAGCAAGACGTCAGAAATACCCGAGGCCTAACGGCGACGGCTCTCGTTGTTTCCCCCTTCGCTCTTGGCACTAGATACTCCAATCCCAATCGTCGACGCTCAAGAAAATGTCCGACCCCCAAGTCACCTGGCACCAGCACGCCGTCTCGCGCACAGATCGCGCAAGGCTCAATGGTCACGAGGGCTGTGTCGTTTGGTTCACGGGGCTGAGCGGTTCGGGCAAAAGCACGGTAGCAAACCTTGTCGAGCAACTGCTGCATCGCGAAGGTGTGCATACTTACCTGCTCGATGGCGATAACGTGCGTCATGGGTTGAGCGCCACGCCGGCGATGCTTGCCGGGGTCCATGGAGTTGAGTTTGGTAAGCGGTTTGGGCTCGGTTTTAGTGCCGAAGATCGCGTCGAAAACATCCGCCGGATTGGCGCGGTAGCCAAGCTGTTTTGTGAAGCGGGGTTGGTCACGCTCACGGCGTTTGTCAGCCCTTACCGGGCCGACCGCGAAGCCGTGCGGGCGCAACTCGCGTCGGGCGACTTCATCGAGGTCTTCGTCAACACACCGCTGGAGATTTGCGAACAACGCGATCCGAAAGGGCTCTACAAAAAAGCTCGCGCGGGAGAGCTTAAAAACATGACCGGCATCGACGACCCCTATGAGTCGCCGACCGCCGCCGAGCTGACGCTGGCAGGTGGCGATGCTTCTCCTACAGAACTGGCTCAGCATGTTGTCGATTACCTCAAACGCATGCGCAAAATCACTTAAGAACGCGTGAAGGGGTCGGGAGTCTTTTTCCGCCAATCCGGATAATCGAATTGGGGAGACACTCGGAAAAAGACTCCCGACCCCGTTAGCCTCGCCCCGTTAGCCTCACAAGGAACTCTGGATGTCCACCTGCTTGCGATCATCATCGATCGAAGGACTCCCGGTTCGTCACGGCAAAGTCCGCGATGTTTATGACCTGGGCGAATCGCTGCTGCTCGTAGCGACCGATCGCATCAGTGCGTTCGACTGGGTGCTGCCGACCGGCATTCCCGACAAGGGGCGCGTGTTGACGCAGACCAGCCTGTTTTGGTTCGATCACTTGGGGACGAATCATCATTTGATCACAGCCGATGTGTATGCGATGGATCTGCCCAAGTCGGCCGACCTCGACATGCTGGCCGGGCGGTCGATGTTGGTGCGCAAGTCGGTTGTTGTGCCTTTCGAGTGTGTGGTGCGTGGCTATTTGGCTGGGTCGGGGTGGAAAGAGTACGAGCAGTCGGGCTACGTTTGTGGTGTGCCGCTCCCCAGCGGTTTGGCCGAGAGCGACCGGCTGGGCGAGCCAATCTTCACCCCCGCCACCAAAGCCGAACGGGGGGAGCACGACGAAAACGTGTCGTTCGACGTGATGTGCGACAAAATCGGTGACGTGCTCGGCGGCGAGCTTCGCCAACGAAGTCTCGCGCTCTACGCCAAGGGAGCCGCCCATGCCGAGAAGTGTGGGTTGCTTTTAGCCGACACGAAGTTTGAGTTTGGCACGATTGGCGATGAAATACTCTTGATCGACGAAGCAATGACACCCGACAGCTCACGGTTTTGGCCAGCCGATCGCTATCAGCCGGGCCGCAGTCAGGCGTCGTTCGACAAACAGTTCGTGCGCGATTGGCTGCTGGCGAGCGATTGGGATCGCAACAGCGAGCCACCGACTTTGCCCGAGAGTGTCGTGCAGCAGACTCGAGCGAAGTACATCGAAGCTTACGAGCGACTGTCGGGTCAGGCATTTGCTTGGAAGTAACCAATTGATTCGACATTGCTAACAGCGAGTGAGTGATGGGGCATCCCCAACCAGTTCTGGTGCTTAAAGGTTGTCTTGTCATGGGGTGAGGGATTCGAGTCGATCGCAAGCGACATCAATCGCATCCGTTTCGCAGTGAGTCGCAACTTCGGTCGCCCGCGCTGCCACTTCGTCGCTCAACAATCGTTCGAGCGCACTTGCAGCACGAACGACAGTCAATCTTGGTGCACGAACAGCCGTTGCGACGCCCAGCTCAACGAGCCGATCAGCGTTGTCGAGTTGATCGAACCCTAGCGACACAACGAGCTGTGGCACTCCGGCCGCGAGCGCTTGGCTCGACGAACCGATGCCCCCGTGGTGGACAAATACTGCAGTGCGAGCGAGCAGTTTCGTGAGTGGCACAAACGATTCGTGGCGAACGGTCGCAGGCAACTTGCGCGGTAATTGCTCGGGAAACTTCGTCAATAAAATCCCTCGCCGGTCGAGCGTCTTGCAAACGTCGATTGCCGCGGCAAAGAACTTCGCCGCGTGGCGATTGGCCGTGCCGGCAGTCCACACAATCGGCCGTGTGCCGGTATCCAAGAACTCGGTGAGCTCGGGCGAAAGTCGTGGTCCGCCTCCGTCCCACAAGGGAAACCCCACACAAGCCAGTGGCTTTGGCCAATCGATCTGAGGCGGCGCGAACCATTCGGGAAACATTGCTACCGTCAAATCGACATCGAACCACCAGTCGGGCAAGACTCGGCCGACCTTGGGTAAGCCTAGCTCGTGTCGAAACCGATTCAGCGGGCGGCCAATCACGCGGCGTGCGAATAACCAATCGCCACCGATCAGGTGCAAACGGTTGAACCATCGGGGCGTGTTTGGCCCAAGGAACGTGCCCGGCAATCGTGGTGGTCGATGGTCACTCCAAAAGGAAGCAGGTGCGAACGCAACGCGTGCGACCTTTGCTGCGTGAGTCTCGCGGAGCAGTCGCCCCGCGATGTCGAGCATGTGGCAAACGACACGCGTCTCGCCCGGTCGATAGGCCGACGAGAGCGACTCGTACATCGACCGCATGTGGCGGAGTGCTCCCTCGCGAAAAATTAGTGGTAATCCTCGCCGAGGATGCCAAATGTCTTTGTTGGCGATGAGCCGCTCGTAATCGTCGACGGTACCGAGCGGCAGCAGCGGCACGCCGATTCGTTCGGCAATGTCGGCGAAATAGGGATTCGCGGCGAGTGTGACGTCGTGGCCGCGAAGCCTGAGCCGCTCGGCCAAGCCAGCCATGGGATGCACATCGCCATAGCTGCCAATCGCGGTAACGAGGAAGTGCATTTGTGGGGGGGGGCAGTTGGCTAAAAAGTCATTTTGTCGTTTTGTTGTTTTGCCGCGAAACACGATTTATGGCGACTTAATCGCGTCGATTTTGGCGCTTCGAAAGTCAGCAAACAACCAGTTTTCAAGCCGATTCCTCGAAGTCGATGCGACAAAATGGCCCCTATTTTGTTTTGGGTGTTTTCAGAAAAGCGACAAAATGGACTTTTCCGTCGCGAGCTGTTCCGATTGGCATACCAAGTGTCTTGTCGACCCATTGTTAAGAAAAAGCCGCCACCAAGACGCGGCGAGCGCCAGGGACAAGGAGGCACGCTTCACGCACTTGGAGCTCGCTGCGTCGTGGCGGTTCAATTTGCCGCGTGAGTCGCTCAGTCCGACGGCTCAATTCAAGTGAGGAAGTGCTGTCCATACGACCCTATTTCTAGCACACCTCACGCGCGATTTCGACAACAATAATTGGCCACTTGTGAGTAAAGTCGCATCGTGGCGGTTGTTCAGCGGGTGGGGGTCAGTTTGAGCCAGCCATTGCAAGCGAAGTCGGAAAGTGTTTTGCTCGACCTACGCTAGTCGCCCCCCTCAGGCGGTCACTGCCTCGTAGGTGTCCGTTCCACGCTTTGGCGAGCGTGGCTACAATGTCGGCTATGAGTCACACGCCCGGTAATCGCGACAAGTTCTACGACGACCCCGACGACGACGGTCTCGACTACGAGCTCGAGCCCCCCGACGAGCAGATCATCGCCGGCGAGAAGGCGCGGGCCGCTGCTTATGTCCGCGAGGCTTCGGACCGGGCCAAGGTCGACGAGCTGTTCAAAGGCCCCGAGGCGATGACCGCCAAGGATTACCTCAAAGACCTGCCCGAGTTCAAGTTTCAGTTTTCGACCAAACACATTCTCATTGCGATGACGCTGCTTGCGATCGGTTTGACGATCTCGATGTACGTCAACAAACTTGCCATTCTCATTGTTGTTGTCTTCGCGGCACTCGCGGGTGCCTATGGCTACATGAACTGGCAAGAGAAAAAACAACGCGAAGAGTGGTATCGCGAGCGAACCGAACTCGCCGAGCGGCAACGGGAAGAGCGGGCATGACTTGGCCCACGATGCCCTTGACTCTCGATGAATTCGCGATTGGGTTTGTGATTGCCATTGTTGGTTCAATCGTGCAAGGATCGGTTGGCTTCGGGTTAGCGGTCGTTTGCGCGCCAACGCTGCTGCTCGTGAATCCAACCTTTGTGCCCGGTTCGCTGCTCGTTGCGGCACTCATCCTCTCGCTGATGATGATCGCCCGCGAGCGCGCTCACGTGGCGTGGGGCGAGGTCGCATTCGCGACGCTCGGACGACTGGTCACGACGGTGCCTGCGGCACTGATGGTCGCTTGGCTCGATCCATTTTGGTTTAACAATGTGTTTGCGATTGCCGTGCTCGCAGCGGTCTTGATGAGTCTCGGCGGTTGGCACCTGTCGATGTCGCGTGCCAACGTGGCGATTGCCGGGGCCATCTCAGGACTGACCGGAACCATTTCGAGCATTGGCGGACCACCGATGGCACTCGTTTACCAACATAGTCGCGGACCGCACTTGAGGGCGACGCTCGCCGCTATTTTCACCGTCGGGACCGTCTTGTCGATGACCGCGCTTGCGCTGTTCGGCGAGTTTGGCAGCAAAGATATTTTGCTCGGCGTCGCGCTCATGCCGGGTGTGCTCGTCGGGTTCTTTCTGTCGACCTTCACGGCCAAGTACCTCGACCAACGGGCGACCCGGCCGGCCGTGCTGTTGATTTCGGCGCTCAGCGCGGTCGTCATTTTGGTGCGGACCTGGCTAACGACCAATTGACTCGTCGATGGTTGTTCTCACGGCGTGATGGTAGATAATGACGACAAACGTACCTTCCGGAGCTCCGACCATGTCGACCGCACCTCATCGCTATCTGACCCCTGAAGACTATCTCGAATTCGAGCGCAAGTCAGAAGAGCGCCACGAGTATTTCAATGGCGAGATATTCCTGATGAGCGGAGCGAGCCGCCATCACAGCCTCATTGCGGGCAACATTTTTGCGGCGGTCCATGCGATAGTAAGGTCGAAGAATTGCGAAGCGCACATGGTCGATATGCGAGTGAAAGTTTCCCCAACAGGACTCTACACTTACCCCGATCTCGTCATCACTTGCGCATCGCCAGAATTCGAAGACAACCAAGTCGATACGCTGCTGAATCCCCAGGCGATCATTGAAGTCTTGAGTCCGTCGACCGAGTCGTATGACCGCGGCACCAAATTTCGCCACTACCGTTCGATTCCCTCGCTACGCGAGTACCTGCTCGTCTCGCAGGACTCACCCCATGTCGACCGATTCTCACTCGATGGCGGTGGACATTGGGTCTTGAGCGATGCCGATGGCCTTGAAGCCGAAATCGAAATTGCCGCGTTAGGAACGAGCATTCCCCTGGCCGATGTCTACGCGACGGTCGACTTTAGCCGACAAGCATCGACCGACAACAGTTGCCCTTAGAATTGTCGCGAAGTGCTGCAGTGATTGTACTGTCGCGCCGACGAGGCGTAGCTCGTCGGCTATTGCGAGCGATTTGCACGCTCGTTTGCTTGCTAATGGAAAGTCGCTACTACTGTTTCTCCGACTCAATCCATGCTAGCACATGCTCTTCGAGTACGTCGAGCGGCACCGCGCCGCTGCCGAGCACGATGTCATGAAACGCGCGGATATCAAAGGAGGTGCCGAGTTCGGCCTCGGCCTTCGCGCGCAGTTCGCGGATTTTTAGCTCGCCCGTCTTGTAAGCGAGCGCTTGGCCCGGCCAACCGATGTAGCGATCGACCTCGGCGCGAATGTTGTGGTCGCTCATTGCCGAGTTGGCCTTCATGTAGGCAATCGCGTCGTCGCGGCTCCAGTCGAAATAGTGAATGCCCGTGTCGACGACGAGCCGACAGGCGCGCCAGATTTCCATCGACAAGCGCCCAAAGTCGCTGTAGGGGTCTTTGTAGAAGCCCATGTCAAAACCGAGCCGTTCGCTGTAGAGGGCCCATCCTTCGATGAATGCGGTCGAACCACCGAACTTGCGAAACTCGGGCAGCCCCTCGATTTCTTGTTGCAGTGCAATCTGCAAATGATGCCCCGGCACGGCTTCGTGGAGCGAAAGGGCCTCGAGGTCGTAGAGCCCCCGACTGGGCAGGTTGAAGGTGTTGACGTAGTAAAACCCGGCGCGGGTGCCGTCCCCTGCCGGACGCATGTAATAGGCGGTCGTCGTTTTGGGGGCGATGTAGTCGGGAATCTCACGAATGCCATAGGGCATCCGCGGTAGCCGGCCGAACAGTTTGGGAAGTTCGCCATCGGCCCGCTTGAGAATCAGTGACGTCTTTTCGAGCAGCTCGGCGGGCGTTTTGGGATAGAACCGCGGATCGTCGCGGAGGTATTCGACAAACTCAGCAAAGTCGCCGTCAAACTCAACGCGACGGATGATTTCGTCCATCTCACCGCGAATGCGTTTCACTTCGTCGAGTCCACGCTGGTGAACCATTTCGGGAGTCGCGTCCCCCTGCGTCGTGTACTGACGAACGCGGTGACGATAGAACTCGCGTCCGTCCGGCAATGCCGACGCGCCGACCGACGCGCGGCAAGCCGGCAGGTACTCGTTCTTCATGAACGCCCCGAACTCTTTGTAAGCGGGCACGACGCTCGCGGTAATCGCTTGCCTGGCCGCATCGCGAAGCCGCGCGTGTTCGGATTCAGGTACGGTCGATGGCAGTTCACCGAACGGGACGTAGAACAGGCTTTTCGCTGGATCGTTGACGATGTGGGTGTCGATGGTGTCGCTGTAGCCTTCGAGAATCGCAGCGGGCATCGTGAAGCCCTCGCGCGCGCCGGTCCGCAGTAGTGCAATATGCTCGCGCGTGTATCGCAAGAAATCGTTGAGCCTCGCGTTGTAATTCTCGAAGTCGCGGTTCGTATTGAGTGGGACTTGTTTGCACAGTTCAGGGAACTCGATATGAAACCCCGAGCGATTGCTGATCGGCATGAGGTACGATTTGAACTGGTGTTCGCTCAACGCATCTCGTAGCTCGCGGGCGAACACGCGGTAGTTTAACCGCTCGTCGCCGGTGAGGGAGTTGGTGTCGATTGCTTCGAGGCGTTGCAGGAAATCCCGCTTCTTGTCGGCACGACGTTTTTCGTCTGCCACACTGACGCTGCCGAGCCGGTCGTTGGCGCGATGGTCGCCGACGGCCGTGGCGAACAGAGGCGACTCGTTGAGATCGAATTCCCACGACTCGTCGATGAGCGACTTAAGCTGCTCGCTGGGCGAATTGCCGCGGGTGGTGGCGACGGACATGAAAGCGGCGACGAACAGGGCAAGCAGGATGTGGTGCATGGGACTCAGTGTGTTTGGCCGGAGAGCGAATTGAACCATCATGATAAGCGACTTTAACGAGGATTTGCGGCCGTTTTTTTTCGACGCAAAGGCGCAGAGACGCAAAGAAGCGGAGAGAAACACGAGAGAAAACAGCCTCTGGGATTTTCTGCGCCTTTGCGGCTCAGCCTCGAAAATTCTGGGAGTTGGAGTCAGACCCCGCCGCAAGCTACAATGGAGGGGCGTGTTGGTATCGTTTCGACATGGGGAGACATAATCGTGCGATTCTTTATCTTGCTCCTGGTAGCTTCGTTTTCGGCAAAAAGTCTGGCGGCCGAGAAGATTGACTTTGAAACGCAAATCAAACCGATTCTCGCCGCCCGTTGTGCCGGTTGCCACGGCGAAGAAAAGCAACTTGGCAAGCTTGCCTTGCACGACGCCAAGGCGATTGCCACCGCTGAAGAGAACGGCTTGCTGCTAGGCGAAGATGCCGAAAATAGCGAAGTCTACACACGGCTGCTTCTGGCCGACGACGACAAGCTACGGATGCCCAAGGGAGGCAAGCCACTTCCGGCCGAGCAAATCGAGCTGATCAAGAATTGGATCAACGGCACGACGAGTTTTGCCACGCTGGTGACGGCCGATGCACCGGCCCCCAAAGCAGCCGAAACCGAGTCGATGAAAGCAGGTGAGACGAAAGCCGAAGCGGAACTGCCACCACTCGCTCCCGTCGAAGCGGCCGCCCCTGCTGCGATTGCGGCCGTCGAGAAATTGGGCGCGCTTGTCGTGCCACTCTACGCCGGGACGAGCGAACTGCGAGTAAGCTTTCCGAGTGGCGCCGAGGCAATTAACGACGAGAGCGTGAAAGTGATTGCCGGGCTCGCACCCGCGCTGGTCGAACTCGACTTGCATGGCAGCTCGATTACCGATGCCTGTGCGGCTGATCTTGCCAGCTTGCCACACTTGCGAAAGCTGCACCTCGAGAACACACAGATTGGCGACCCGGTCGTGGCCGTCATTGCGACTCTTCCTGGGCTCGACTACCTGAATGTCTACAACACTAAGGTCACAGACGCTTCGCTCGCTGCGCTGTCGGGCGCGAAGCGGCTCGAGAAGCTTTACGTTTGGCAAACACCTGTGACGTATCAGGCCGCGAAGCAACTTGAAGAGAAGCTGCCAAGGCTCGAAGTCAACCTCGGTTGGAATCATCCCGAGGTTGTCCGCGAACGGCTCAACGCCGAACTCGAACGAGTGACGGCCCAAGCCGCCGCGGCCGACGAAGCAGCCGCCGAGGCGCAGCGGAAACTCGACGAGTCGAAAGCGAGTAAAGAGGCCGCGGTCGCGAGACAGGCCGAGATCGCCAAGGAAATCGAGGCGCTAAAACAACCGGCCGGCGATGCGACTTAGCCGTCACGCCATTCCCGCGCAGGGGGGAATCGAGAGTGAAACCGCTGCGTCAAGCTTCCCACCTGCGCGGGAATGACGGTTTGCTACTTGTTTCGCGCAGAGAAGATTAAACCCATGCCCGAAACCATCAACACGGCCAAAGTCACCGGTCGCCGTGAATTGCATTTCAATACGATGCGCGAAGTGCTCGATGATGCCGAGCGGCTGGCGGCTGGCGAGTGGCGGCCACTCGGTAACTGGAGCCTCGGCAAGGTCTGTCAACATCTGGCGCAGTCGCTCGATAGCGCGACCGACGACAATCAAGTCGCACCGCCACGAGTGATTGGCTGGATCGTGCCGCTGATGAAGGGGTGGATACTGAAGCATGGCATGAAGCCTGGCTTCCAAATGTCGAGAGCCATGAAGCCGGTCTTCATGCCCCCCGACGAAGTCGAGACGATGGCGGGGCTCGAAGCGTTTCGCGTGGCTGTCGATCGCTTTGAATCGGCCCAACTGCCGGCCCGCTCGAAGTTTCTGGGCCGAATGACCCGCGACGAGTGGATCGCGTTTCATTGTCGTCATGCAGAGATGCACTTGAGTTTCATCGTGCCGGCGAACGATTGCACAGCGGCAACGGCAGCGGGGGCCACGTGACCGATCAGGCACCGCGGGTATTGCACTACATTGACGCTATGCGCCTCGAAGCGGGGGGCGTTGTTCGTTGTGTGGTCGACTTGTGCGGCGTGCTCGCGGCGCGCGGCAACGCAATCACGCTGGCAACCTTCGACACGACCGATGTTCCGAAGGAGTGGCCCAAAGATTCGCCCCGCATCGAAAACCTGCGCGGAATCAGCCGCGATGGTATCAATGCCCTCGTGGCCGAACACGAAGTCGTTCATTTGCATACGCCTTGGGATCGCTTCAACCTGCGATTTGCGCGGGCCTGTCAGCAGAGCGGCACTCCCTATATCGTGTCGATTCATGGAATGCTCGACGACTGGTGCATGAAGCAGAAGGGGCTTAAGAAGCGCATCTACCTAAGACTGTTTGGCAAGTCGATGCTCCGGCGTGCCGCGTTCGTCCATGCGACGGCCGAGGGAGAGCGCCGCCAAGCCGAGCGGTGGTATCCGGGGGGAGAGTCAATCGTGCTACCGCTGGTGGTCGATATGCCGACGGCCGCACAACTTCCTGGTTCGAGCAAGGCGTGTGAGCAGTTTGGCTTTCTTGCGGGGGACGGAGCAAAGCTGTTGTTCGTGAGTCGCGTGCATCCGAAAAAGGGAATCGAAACGCTGCTCGAAGCGGCAGCGAAGCTCGCCGAGTCGGGCCGAGCGTTTCAGTTGGTCATCGCCGGACCGGGCGAGCCAAACTACGTGGCCCAGTTGCAGCAAACGGCCAAGCGACTACGACTCGCCGAGCGCACGCACTTTGTCGGTATGGTGAGCGGCGAGTTGAAATGGTCGCTCTACCAAGCCGCCGACCTGTTTGTGTTGCCGACGCAACAAGAAAACTTTGGACTCGTGTTGCCCGAGGCGCTCGCGGCAGGGACACCTGTTGTGACGACGACGGGCGTCGACATATGGCCCGAGCTCGAACAGGCCGGTGCGCGCGTTGTTCCGCCTCGCAATCCGGACGCGCTCATGACCACAATCGCCCGTTTACTCGACGCGCCCGATGAGCTACCGAAACTCGGCGCCCGAGGCCAACAGTATGTGACCGAGTGGCTCGACCCCAGTCGCATTGCCGCCGGTTACGAAGCGATGTACCGCGATGTTTGCAAATAGTGGCGACTGCGACGAGGCGTAGCTCGTCGGCTAACGTCGATCCTCGATCACATTGTGCATTCGCGTTTACGTCGGAGTTAGATGAACGACAGGGCGCTGTCGTGTTAGTGTCGATAGACTTTGTGCTGTGGGCGGCCCGAGAGAATCTCTTCTTTGCCCCAATTGGTGACGGCGCGAAATGCGTCGCTGGAGATGAAGGCTTTGAAGGCAGCTTCTTCGCTCCACTCGCTCGAAATGAGATAGCTGGCGTCGTCGGCCACATCGCGCCACAACACACTCTCGGAGTGTCCCGGCGCCTGGCGTAATGCCAACAACACGGCCGCGAATTTATCTTCGAACAACGTCTGCTTGCCGGGCAACACGTGGTAGTTCATGCCGACGGTAATCATTGACTCAGCCTCGTTGAAAAAAGAAGAAACAGGAACTACTCATCTGCATCGTCATTGTCGAGAGGGTCGTCGGTGCCATCGCCACCAGCGGTTAGCGATTCGAGCTGTGCGTCAGACATCGCTGCGCCGGTCTGCAAAGCGCGCGGTACGCCGGTCAGTTGCAGGCCGAACGGTTGCCCGTCGCAGAAATAAATCGCCGTTGGGTGCCTGAGCCCTCGGGCGTGAAACGTGCCGACGAAGCCGGACTGCTCCGCAAGTGGAGCGAGATACTCCAGCAGTGGGAGAAAATTAACGTAGAACTGTTCGTCGGCGAGTTCACCACCCCAATTGAGTCGCGTTGGGCGCTCCGCGGCCGCTTCGCACTTCACCAGTTGCAGTCGATGGGCCGCTAAATCGGCCGTCATCCATTCGCCGAGCATTTGGCCTTCGTCGGTCGCCGGGAGCTTTTCGACCAGCAACCCGGCTGTACCCGGATCGAGGGGAATCGAAAGCTGGAAGTCGTAGATCAGCGGCACGTTGTGTATGATGGGCAAAATTCTTTTAACGCCGTAGCTTGCGCGAATGTCTGCCGAACGTCAACAACCAGCCTCGGTTTGCACGCTGTGTGGTGTCACTTGCGACGACATCGTGCTGCGAGCTGTGGGAGACAAGATTGTCGCCGCCGAGAATGCCTGTTCGATGGGGCGCGATTACTTCGTCGGCCATCGCATCGTCGACCGCCCGCCGACAATCGATGGCGACAAGGTTACGCTCGACGAAGCCTGTGAGCTTGCCGCCGAGTGGCTGGCCGCGGCCCAGATCCCCGCCATTGTTGGCATCGCCAATTGTTCGACCGAAGCTCAACGGGCGGCTGTCGCCTTGGCCGATCGCGCCGGTGCCATCATCGACTCGACGAGCAGCGACGCCGATGCCTCGGCGGTCGTGTCGCTGCAAACGGTCGGCAGCGTGACCGCCACCTGGGGCGAGGTTGCCCAACGTGCTGAGACAGTCATCTATTGGGCCAGCGATCCGGCGGCAACTCATCCAAGAATGGCCGAGCGTTATACCGAAGCGCCCACGAGCCGTTGGCTGCCGAACGGTCGAGCCGACCGCCACGTTGTCGTCGTCGACGAGTTTGTGAGTACGACGAAAGCCGACGAGACAGTTCGCATCGTTGCAGGAAGTCACTACCTATCGCTCGCAGTGTTGCGAGCGCTCACGAAGGGAATCGCACTCGATGCGAACGACGTGAAAGTGGCCACCGGTGTATCGCTTGGCGATTGGCAAAAATTGCACGCGCGGATGATGGCCAGCAAGTTCGGCGCGATTGTCTACGGTAAACGACTCGCCGGCGAAGGCCCCGCCACCCTCTCGGCGCTCACGCAACTGATGGCCGACCTCACGGCCAAAACCCGTTGGGTCGCGCTGGGGGAAGGAGCCTACGGGAACGCGACCGGTGCCGCCAGCGTGATGGCGTGGCAAGCCGGTGCGCCGATGGCGGTCGATTTTTCGCAAGGGGTTCCGCGTTATCGGCCGCTTGAAGCGAACTGGAGTTTGCTGATCGACCGCGGCGAGTGCGATGTCGTTTTGAGTTTTGAGCGGGGTGTCGCCGGACCGTTGCTGTGCGTTCGTCACGCCGGTGACGCCGGCGAAATCATTATTCCGACGGCAACGCCGGGCGTGGATGCGGGGGGGACGACCTATCGGAGCGACGGAGTCGCGCTCCCGCTGCGGGCGATTCTGTCGTCGTCGCTACCGAAAGCCGACGATGTGCTGCGATCAATCTCCTCGCTACTTTCGATGAGTTCGACAACAACGTCGCAACAACAAACTCGCTGACGCGGCGCGCCGATGAGGCGTAGCTCATCGGCTGCTTCCGAGCGACGACTCGTCGCGCCGCGCTACGTTAGCGGATGTTCATTTCGCTGCTGAGCCCACCTGCGCAGGGGAGGTAGCAATGCTTCACGTAGTCGATCACTTGGCGATGGGCGCTGAACCGGGCCGCCAGTGTGGCGATCGATTCGGTCATCATCGCGATCCAACGAAGCGGCAAGCCGTCGGCATCGCGGTCGTAGAAGATCGGTATCACTTCGTCTCTGAGGACGTGAAACAAGTTATCGGCGTCGCGTTTGTCGGTGATTGAGTCATCAACGTGCTGGGTGCCGTTGCCGATGGCGAAGCCGTTGTGGCCGTTGTAGGCCTCGGCCCACCAACCGTCGAGAATCGAACAGTTGAGCCCCCCGTTGAGGACGACTTTCATACCACTGGTGCCCGAAGCCTCGAGCGGGCGTCGAGGGTTATTGAGCCAGACGTCGACCCCCTGCACCATGTGCCGCGTGACGTTGATGTCGTAGTCTTCGAGAAACACCACGCGACCGGCGAAGCGCGGGTCGTGCCGCAGGTTGGCGATGTTCTTGATTAGTTTTTTGCCCCCTTCGTCGGCCGGGTGAGCTTTGCCCGCGAAGAGGAACTGCACCGGGCGATTTGTGTCGTTAATCAACTCGGCGATCTCGTCGACTTGGTGCATAAACAGGTCGGCTCGCTTGTAAGTTGCGAAGCGACGGGCGAAGCCAATCGTGAGCGCGCTCGGATCGAGTGCCGTGCGGGCCGCCTCGATCGAGGCGTTGTCTTCGTCGCGACGACGGTTTTGACGACTCAAGCGACGGCGGACGAACTCGAGTAGTCGACTCTTTAGTGCGTGGTGCGTTTCCCACAACTCGCCCGGCTCGATGTCGTAGATGCCTTGCCACACGTCGGGGTCACCCATCCGCTCGTGCCAAGCGAGCCCGATATGTTTGTCGTAGAGTTGCTGCATCGGTTGCGCGAGCCACGACGGAATATGCACGCCGTTGGTGATGTGACCAATGGGGACTTCTTCTTCGACACGCCAGGGCCATAGGTGAGCCCACATCCGCCGCGACACGCGGCCATGCAATGAGCTCACGGCATTGGCCCGCCGCGATAGTTTCAGTCCGATCACGGTCATACAAAACGTTTCGTGGCTGTTCTGCGGTTCCACTCGGCCCAGCCCCATGAGTTGGTCGTGAGAGATGCCGAGCGAATCGCGGAGCGGACCAAGGTGCTCTTCGATGAGTCCCGCGTCAAAGCGGTCGTGACCGGCCGGAACCGGCGTGTGAGTGGTGAAGCAAGTCGCCTGGGCAACTTCGCGGAGTGCGTCGTCAAAGTTGAGCCCGTCGTCGTTCATCCGCTCGCGGATCACTTCCAAGGGAGCAAAACCACTGTGCCCTTCGTTCAAGTGATAGACGCCCGGCTTAATGCCCAGCGCGCGCAGTGCTTTCACGCCGCCGACACCGAGCACCAGTTCTTGGCGAATGCGGGTACGAACGTCGCCACCATAAAGCCGCGAGGTCAGCTCGCGATCCTCGGGGCTATTTCCCTCGACGTCGCAGTCGAGCAAGTAAAGGTTGACGCGGCCCACTCGCATCAACCAAACGCGCGCGTGCAGTCGCCCTGCGCGAGTGTCGATACAGATCGTGATTGGTTTTTTATCGGGGCCTTTGGCGTGTTCCATTGGCAGGTACTCGACTCTCGTGTCGAGGTACTCTTGTTGCTGATAGCCTTCGGCGTCGAGATGCTGTTTGAAGTAACCTTGATCGTAGAATAAACCAATCGCAACCAGTGGCACACCAAGCCCGCTGGCGCTTTTGATATGGTCGCCCGAGAGCACGCCAAGACCTCCCGAGTAGATTGGCACCGACTCGTGAATACCGAACTCGGCCGAGAAATAAGCGACTGGGGCCGAGCCCAAAACGCCCGCCTTGCGAGCACCCCACGTTTGGTGGGTGTTAGTGAGATATTCTTTGAGTCGACGATGGGCCTGGTTGATGCGAGTGTACATGACCATCTCAGCCGCCCGGGCCGCGACATCGTCGGGGGTCATTTCTTTGATGAGCGCAATGGGGTTGTGGTCGCATTGCCGCCAGCGAACTGGGTCGAGATCGCGGAACAGGCTCACGACTTCGGGATTCCAACTCCACCATAAGTTGCCGGCAATCGCTTGGAGTTTGGTGTAGAGAGCCTTGGGAGTAACTTCGGTCCAGTTCGCGCGCTCGGTGGCCACCACTTGTGATTCTTCGACCTGGCTCATCGCGTTTTCGTCCTTCGTCTATCGAGAAATGCAGCCGATTAGGCTCCGGCTACCAATGCACAATGACATCATCCTGTGTTGTGCCGCCAGCAAGACCCGAGGATCTCGCGTCACGCCCCAAAGTATATCCGATTTCCAGAATAACGCGATATGTGGGCAATGCCCAATACTAAAGAAACGTTGGCGACAATAACAAGCAAAGCGAGGCAGAATAGCCGACACGCCTAGTGGATTGTCAAATGAAAGAATTAGGGTTGTGTGCCACTGGCTCTGCCAGTGTAACTTGTTGGAATGTCTAGCATTACGCCGCACTGGCGGAGCCAGTGGCACACGAATTTTTGCCTTTGACAATCCACTAGCAGCCCCTCGAACAACTCAACTGGCTGCTGTTCGCAGGATGCGAATCGAAAATGACGGGTCGTTTACCCGGCGTTTTGCGAGCCGCGATGAGCTTGGCGAGGTTGAACAACGTCACGACGACGTTTTTCAACAGGCTGTTAGGTCAAATACGACTCGCGCAGCTTCCGCCAAACTCCCAGCGTTGGCTTTGCCACTCCCTGATCATCAAACAAACCTGAGCGAGGTAACTCGGCGCGGTCGTCCGATAGTTGATTCCAGAGGAGTAGCTGCACACAGTTTTTCGCCATGATGAGCGGAAGGTGGTGGTCGAGCCAACTGGCCGTCGCTTCGGCGTTGTGGTCCCCCCGGGTGAGCGAAACCAAGAGCGGGAGTTCGAACAGGCTCCACTGGTCGATCAATCGGCTGAAGGCGAGCGGGGTGCGGTTGGCGGTCGCTTGGGGCTGGGGGCCGATGTTGATTTCAAGACCCAAACCGGCGATGCCCAGGTCGGCGCGTACCAAGGCGTCGGCGTAGTGCCACGGTGCTAGATCGGTTTGCCGATTGGCCATGTACTCGGCCCAGGGCTGATCGAAGCTCACAATCAGCGGTGTCCGCGCGTCGATGTCGCGAACGGCCCGAACCATTTGCGCGACCAGTTGCAGCCGCTCTTCTTCGCCGAGCGAGAGCACACTGTCGCGGTTTATCCGTGAGGCGACATGCCAGATGTTGACTTTGCCCCGATATCGCTTCACGACGCTTTTCACGTGATCGATCATCAGCGTACCGAGTGTTTGGCTGTCGCCTTCCCAGAGGTAAGTCCAGTCGGGCACGCGGCGTTCGTCGAACTCCAAGAGCGGACCGGCCATCACCTTGAGCCCCGACTGTTGTGCCCATTTGAGTTGCTCGTCGATCGCTTTCCACTGGCGTTTGCCTTCGCTCGCTTCGATCGACCGCCACGAACAGGGCAGGGCGACCAAATTGAACGCCGACTTCACTTGGTCGCCGACGATTGGCTTCGGCATGTCGTCGCCCAGTTGCACTCCGCTCAAAGTTCCCAGCCGCGAAGCGGCCGAGAGCCGAGCGGTGAGTGCTTGCCGCGCATATTCGCCAGCAAGTTGCTCGGCGACTTCGGCCGCTTGGTCGATGGCTAGTTCAGCAAAATCGGCGGCTTTTCGCGGCTCTGTTTGCCGCGTCGCCGCTCGGCAGAAGTTGGTCGTTGCCTCGGCCAGCATATCGCGCAGTTGATTGGGAACAACCAAGCCCATCAGTTCCCAGCTAGCGAGTTGATTACGTGTGCGCTGGACGAGTCCGCGGGCCAATTCAACTTCGAGAAAATAAGGCGACTCGCGTTCCATCAGCGTCGCAGTCGACAGCAATAGCTCACCCCGACCGGCGACCGGCCAAGGAAGCGAAACGAACCCCGAGTCGCTTTCGGCACGTTGAATGACGAGGTGCTTCTCGTTGATGATGACGTGGCCGAACCAGGGGAGCTCGTCCATGCCGGCCATGTAGACGCGCGCTGGATCGATCTGGCTGAGACGATCCTGATTCTCGACGAACAGTCGCATCAGCCCCATGGGGACGACCTTCAAGACAAAGTTATGGCACGACAAACCAGCGGGCCGATCCTTTCGGCGCGGAATCTGCCGTACCGACGCCCCTCATATCAATTCTAGTTTATCGGCGTAGAGTCGAACAAGCGCGAGGCAGTGGTCGTCATTCTCGCGCAATGACTCTGAACTCGCGTAGCCGAATTCGCAAGAATTCGGGGTGTCCTCGAAAGCGTTCCGAATTGTTGCCAATCCGGCTACGGCGCCGGATCATCGTGTTTTCTACTCGCGCACCAAATGAGCTTCGGCCGCGGTTGCAAAGGCCTTTAGCGGATCGGGCTCGCTCGGCAGCGATTCGGCATTGAAGGCGGCCGCTTCCATCCCTTCGCGGGCGGCGAGTTCGGCGGGCGTCAGTTGCACATAACCGAGTCCGCGAATGACTTCGAGCACTTCGCTGCAAGTCGGAAACATCCGCCCGTTGGCCCGCTTGTATTCGTCGAGCGCACCCATGAATTGCACTTCGGAATCGCTGTAATCGCGTTCGCAGGTGGTGGGGTCGATCTGCCGACGACGCTGCACTTTGGCTCGTGGCTTCAGTGGCAACGCGACTGCCTCTGGTTTTGTGGCGGAGGTATCGACCGCCCCATCGTTGCGACGTTCCGCTTTCCGACGACGGTCGATGGTGACTTCGGCGTCGCTCGCTTTCGTCCGTTTGGCAGCGGGCTTCGACGTCGGATTCAGCGGACCCTTTCGTGTCGCCGGCTTGGTCGCGGCCGACTTGGGCTGTTTGGTGGCAGTGGCTGGTTTGCGGGTGGCCAAGGGGAGACTCCTCGTTAGGCGGGGGCTGGACCGGGCGGCAGTGTGTTCCAACACCAACTCGCTCGGAGGGCGGTTCGCACTCTCATCCTTGACAACAAGTTCTTCGACCCACCGGCTTGGTAAAATAGACTGACTGGCGAAGAAGTTACATTTGCGCAAAGTTGACGCCACTAGCGTCTGTGGCAATTTAGCCCGGCTGGGTAGATTAAGAAGAGAAAAACCGGCTGTTTTCGCCCACTGCGAACTCGCCTTGCGGCAGATTATGCCGATTGCTACGGTCTGCCCGGCGCACGAACTAGGTAAGCGCCGCAACCCCCGCGATTTTGAGGTGTGCCGTGAACTCGTCGCTCTACTCGAACCTGGCCGTAGCGATCGCCTTGCTGCTGGTCGCCACGTCGGGCTGTAGCAATCTCAACAGCCAAGCCCTCAATGCCGAGGGCGTGAGGCTCTATCAGCAGGGCAACTACCAACAGGCCTCGGTCCGTTTTCAAGAAGCGATTGCCAACGACCCAGACGCGGCCAACGGCTACTACAACTTGGCCGCCGCCCTTCATAAGGGGGGCACGCTCTATAATCGCACCCACGACCTTCGCCAAGCCGAGCTGCTCTATAATCAGTGTCTCGAGCACGACCCGAACCACTCCGAGTGTTATCGTGGTCTGGCGGTACTACTGAGCGAGACCAATCGCCAAGCCGAGGCATTCACGCTGTTGCAAAACTGGTCGGGTGCAAATCCTCAATTGGCCGAACCACGCATCGAGCTAGCTCGGCTACTCGAGGAGACGGGGCGTGGCGAAGAAGCCAAGGCGACGCTGGTCGATGCGCTCACAATCGACCCCAACAACTCGCGCGCACTGGCAGCGCTTGGCCACATCCGCGACCAAGCGGGCGACTACGCCCAGGCGATGGCCAACTACCAACGGTCGCTCGAACTGAACCGCTTCCAACCGCAAATCGCCGCCCGCGTTGCGGCACTGCAAGGAGCCACCGGCGGGACGGTTCCCATGACTGCGTCATTACCAGCCGCGCCGACCTCGACGAATGTGGGTGGTTGGCAGCCTAGTGTGAGGTATTAGCGCTCAGCGACGAGCGGTAGCTCGTCGGCTAGTGGTCGTTTTGAGCGATTGGGAGAGTATTCGACTTGCTCGCGAAGCCCGATTACTCTCAATAGCCGACGAGCTACCGCTCGTCGCCGAAACGAACGTTTCGGTCAGCGCAGACGCAGTGGAGTTCGAGCGATGCCCGTCTATCTCTTCACCTACCACACCTACGGGTCGTGGATGCCCGACCGACGTCAGGGCTACGTGAAACGACATAATGGGGTCTTGCCTCCAGATCATGACGGGGCCAAGCACTATCGTGGTCGCCAGGTCGAATCGACTGTTACCATTTCGGCCAATCATCAGCGTGCCATTATCGAATCGATTCTTGAAGCTTGCTCACACATCGAGACCCGTCCGCGCGCCATTGCTACTGACGATCAGCACTTACACACGGTAGTTTCGTGGATCGACGAATCGAAGCACTGGAGTCGATTTCGCACGAGCATCAAACGAAAAGTGACGATCGATTTAAAAGCCAAGTTCGCGAAACGGAATTGGCTCGCGCGAGGATCCTCGCGTCGTCGCGTTCGTGATCAAGAGCACTTCGACTATTTGGTCGAGACCTACCTTCCATCGCATCGTGGTTGGAAGTGGAGTGAGGGGTTGGGCTTCTTCGAGTAGTCAGCGACGAGGCGTAGCTCGTCGGCTATTTTGAGCTTCGTTGCTCGTCCTCAACTCGACAATAGTCGCTTTCAAAAAACTCGTTTACAATGAGGGAAAGATTCCTTCACTCCCTCATGAACGACCAATGCTTCGCTATTGGACCGCTGGTGAATCGCACGGACAGACGCTGCTCGCGCTCGTCGATGGGTTTCCTGCTGGCGTGACCATCGACCCCGAGCGGATCAACGTCGAGCTCCGGCGTCGCCAAGGGGGCTACGGTCGCGGGGGTCGCCAACGAATCGAAACTGACGAGGTGCAGGTACGTACGGGCATCTGGCATGGGAAGACGCTTGGCAGCCCCATCGCGCTCGAGGTTGCTAACCGCGACGACAAACTCGAACGACTTGAGGAGCTGCCTCGACCGCGCCCCGGCCATGCCGATTTGACTGGTTCGATCAAGTACCTCGGTTCGATTCGTGGTGTACTCGAGCGGAGCAGTGCTCGCGAGACGGCCGTTCGCGTGGCGGCAGGCGCGTTGGCCAAGCAACTGCTCAGCGAACTCGGTATCGAAGTGATTGGCTTTGTCGCCGAGTTGGGGGGCGAAGTGATTGAGCCAGTCGAAGGGACAATCGAAGAATTGCGCGCCGTGCGCGATGCGAGTGAAGTCTATGGACTGAACATCGATCGCGATGATGCGATTAAAGCGCTGATCGACAAAGCGGGCAAAGCAGGTGACACGCTTGGTGGCATCGTCGAAGTGCGCGTCGAGGGTTTGCCGTTCGGGCTGGGGACTCACGCTCAGTGGGATCGCAAACTCGATGGCCGGCTCGCCCAGGCTGTGATGGCGGTCCAGGCGATTAAGGGGGTGGAGATTGGCCTCGGCTTCGAGGCCGCGCGCCGGCCCGGTTCGCAAGTTCACGATCCGATTCACTTCGATGAGTCGCAGCGCGACACGCCGAACCTCGGCTTCACGCGACCGACGAACAATGCCGGGGGGCTTGAAGGGGGCATGACCAACGGCATGCCGCTGGTGGTTCGCGGGGCGATGAAACCGATCAGCACGCTGGCGAAACCTCTGGCGTCGATCAATCTCACGACCAAGGAACCCCAGCAAGCGAGTTACGAGCGCAGCGACGTGTGTGCCGTCTCGGCTGCTAGCGTGATTGTCGAGAATGTCGTTGCATTCGAGATTGCGGCCGCTGTGGTCGATAAGTTTGGAGGGGATAGTCTCGTCGAGATGCGTGCCCGCTACGAATTGTTTCTGAAGATGGCCCGCGAACAGTAATTGGGGAGAATAACGAAGTACGAATGACGAATGACGAACGTTGGGGATTGGCCCCGGTTTCGTCATTCGTCATTCGGATTTCGTCATTTGCTACTGCATGCATCAATCGCTAGCACGCCGAATTTGCCAGTGGGTTTTTCTCGCTGGCTGTGTGCTGCCGACGTGCGTGGTGCTAGCGGTCGCCGTTTGGTGGAACCTGCCTGCGACCAAATTTCGGCAGCTCGCCCAGCTTGAACATCTGCTCGGTGTTCGCATCACGGCCCAGAGCACGTCGACCCCCAAGCCTCAACAATTTCGCTTCCGCGAAGCGGTTATCAGCGATATCGAAACGGGCGAAAATTTAATTTCGCTCTCGCAAATCGAAACGCGACAGGCCGGCAAGCGGCTTGAAATTGCGATCACCGGAGCCGACGCGAACGAGTCGGCTAATGCCTGGTTACAGGCGATCGGTCAGCGACTTTTATCGACCGATTGGCCCAGCGAAGTAGTGATGGAAGTCGCCAGTTCGCAGTGGCTCGGAGTGGCGTTCACGAAACTGCGTTTGCATGTCTTGTCGGTCGAAGAGAACGACCAAATCGTTTCGCGACGAATGATATTGAAAGGCAACTTGGGTGAAGCGGGACATTTTGAATGCCATGCCGCTCGCGAGCGCAATCAAATCGCAACCGAGACACACATCGACTTCACCGGCAAGCTACAAGGGAAGCTCGCGCAAGCGGGGCTGCACCAACTCTTCGGCGACGAGCTCATCGCCGACGCGATTGACCTAGAGTTTGAAACGCTCGAAATCACCGGCGAGCGAATCACTCGCGCCGTCGGCACCTGTGACACCGGCGCGGGACACATGACCAGCGGCCTCGCGCGGCGGCTCACACAGTACGTCTACTTGCGACCGATCGCGCCAATCGCCGACGGAGATATCGCCTTCGATCGTATCGGCTTTCGCTTCGCACTCGACGGCACGGGGCTCACGCTGTGGGGTGACCGCCCGGGGTTGCCGGCTGGGGCGATCGTGGCGACCGGCGAAGCTGCGGTACTGCTTGAGCCGACATCGATTGAGCTACCGCTCAAGTTCTTGGCGTGGTTCGCCACGCCCACGCCGACAGATGCGATACCGGCGAGTGCGGCAGCGGTGGAGATGGCGCGACGGTTACCAATGGGTGGCGTGCCTGCGCCGACGACGCTGCGATAGTCAGGTTTGCATGGATTGGCACGACAGCAGAAGGTATAATCCGGTTGAATCACTCACTACGCACCGAGACTGGTCATGGTCTGCATCGTATTAACCGAAGAACAATCGAAACTCATCGCCTCGGCGTCTGATCGAATCGAACTCCGCGACCAGAATGGTCGACATCTTGGATTCGTTTCGGGTTATGCAACTGACGAAGACTTTCGACTTGCCAAGGAGGCACTTGCGTCGGATGACGAACGGCATACGTTTGCCGAAGTACGCGCGCGACTTAAATCGCTGGAGTCGCAATGACGCGATACACGGTGGTTTACCCGACACGAGTGGTGAATCAACTCGCAGAGGCGTGGCTCGGGGCGAGCGACAAGAATGCGGTAAATGTTGCAGCCCTGACTCATCGACGACGAGCTAGCGGTCGACGCCCATCAGAAAGGACGTGATCGGCACGAGGGGCTTCGTGAAGTGCGAATCGATCCACTACTTGCGTTGTATAGCGCTAGCGAAGATGACCGGGTAGTGAAAGTGGTGCGTGTTAGATTGTTGTGACCTGACTCGCGAAGCATGTCATACTTCGACCACGGCGCTCGGCACGGCACAATCGCCTGCACGCCGACCGAGTTTGCGGCCACCGTCTTGCTCAATTTGCTGGGCGAGAAACTCCGCTGGCCCGGCGAGTGTCGCGAAGTCGGCCGCTTCGAGTTGCCGACGAGCATCGACAAGTTGGCTATTCTCGTAGTGGCGTAGCGCCGTGGTGTAGTTGTCGGCCGCTTCGACCGCTTCGTTTTCGACAAAGGTGTATAAGTCAATCGCCTCGGCGATGCCCTTGAGTCGAGCTTGGCAAAGCCTTACGGTCGAGTAGGAATGATCGAGCGATTGCTTCGTCGCGGTCGAGAGCAGGATGGGGACGCCGAGCGATTTTGTCGCCGCCTCGATGCGACTGGCGACGTTTACCGTCGCGCCCCGAGGTCCGTACTTCAGGTGCTGCGTGCTACCGATGTTACCGACGACGGCCAGACCGGTGTGGATGCCGACGCCGAGTTGAAGTTCGCTGTGGAGTTCGCTTTGCCAGCGCCGTGAGACGACAGGAATTGACGCAACCATCGCAAGTGCCGCGCGAGCGGCGCGCGAGGCGTGGTCGAACTGCGTCGTGGGAGCGTTCCACATGGCGGCCAGTCCGTCGCCGTAGTAGTCGATGATGGTTCCCTGCTCGGCGAGCACCGCCGCGGTGAGGCAATCCATCACGTCGTTGAGCATCTCATAGGTCCGCCTCGTGTCGAGCTGCTCACAGAGCGTAGTAAAGCCCCGCAGGTCGGCGAACAAAACCGTGACTTTGCACTCGTGTGCCGAGAGCAACTGTTGGTCGAGTTCCACTTGCCGAACGACCTGTGACGACAGCCTTTGCGAGAGCGCCGAACGACGCTTGGCTGCGGTCGCTTCGCGGTCGATCCGTCCCAGTCCGGCCGCGACGCTCTTGGCAATTAAGTCAACGAGTTGAGCTTCGAGATAACGGACGCCACGTCGGCTATTGCCGTCGTGCAGTGCGCGAAATCCGTAGAGCGCTCCGACGACGCATTGTTGCTCGTCAAGAATCGGCGAAACGACAGCAGCCGAAGACTTCGGGTCGTCGCCGAACGAGTCGTCGACGGCGTGAAACTGTGTCGTGGGATTTGCGAGCACTGCATCGAGCACCGTCGAGTCGATAGCAACATCGAGTTCGGCGAGAGGGAGTTGGCTCGCGACAACTTTCCAGTCGTTGTCATCGTGCAACAGCACAACACCACCGTCGAGACCGATTGGATCGACAATCAGTTTGGCCGCATTGGCGAAGAACTCGCGATCGCTGGCCGGGTGACGATGCAGACTCGCGAGGGCTTCGAGCCATCGCGCAAGGGTGGCTGGTGCGGGTCCACCGCCACGCTGGTTGCGTCTGCTTGCGAACTGCTCGCTGTCGAGTTGGGTGAGGGATCGTGGCAAGTTGAATGTGTCGATCGATGGCAGGGTGTGAAAGATTAGAACTAGTGGGTTTCCAAATGCGAATATTAGGGTTGTGTGCCACTGGCTCTGCCAGTGCAAACTGTTGCAATGTCAGTTGTTGCGCCGCACTGGCAAAGCCAGTGGCACCCGAAGATTTGGAGATGACGGTGCATTAGCATCCAGACTGAGTGAATACCGTCGTGCAAGGATAGGTCGGCATGCTAGCGCCGGAATGCCGGGAACTGGCTCTGTTTGCCGAAGCGTTGGGCCCAAACGTTACAACCGGCACTACCCAACCAAACTGCAATAGACGCCCACCGGCGGTTGCTCAATAATCGCGTCTGGAACTTCCTGCCACCGCTGCGCGCATTGCTAGCAACCTGCGATTCATGACGTTTGCCTTCATCGCCGAGCCCACCGTATTCTTTGTCGGTGCGATTTGCTTTGCTCTCGCGTGCGCTCAGGTGGCCTGGATGGGCTACTCTGGCTGGCAGCGGCGAGCTCGTTTCGAACGAAACTACAACGTCCAGAAGCACTCGTTCCGCGAACAAGTTGCCACGACAATGCGAGCCGCGCGAGCCGCCAATTCGCGACTGGCCGCCTGGCAGGGGACGCGCAGCCTCGTCGTCTCGGCCATCGTCGACGAAGCCGAAGGTGTGAAGTCGTTCTATCTGGTCGACCCCAACGGACGACCATTGCCGACGTTTGAGCCGGGGCAATATCTGACATTGCATTTGCCGATTGGCGATCGGGGCAAGACAGTCGTGCGATGTTATTCGCTCTCTGATCGACCGCGCGAGCAGTTCTATCGCATCACGATCAAGCGATGTCCCGCCCCGACACATGCGCCGCAACTGCCGGCGGGTCGCGCGAGCAACTGGCTGCACGACTTTGCCACGATTGGCACAACGATCGAAACGGCCGCGCCCGGGGGCGCGTTTTTCCTCGATTTGTTTTCCAAGCCGCGTGACGACGAACCGGTCGTTCTGGTTGCTGGTGGTGTGGGGATTACACCACTCGCCAGCATGTTGACGTCGATCGCCGCGAGCGAGCCATCGCGGCCCGTATGGCTGTTCTATGGAGTGCGAAATGGTCGCGAGCATATCTTTCGCGACACGCTGCTCGACCTGGTAAACGACAACGATCGCATCACCCAGTTCGTCGCTTATTCGTCGCCCGACGCCGACGATCGCGCGGGGGTCGACTACACTTATCGCGGCCGCCTCACGGCCGAGGTCATCAAACGGCAATTGCCCCCCGGCAAATATCGCTATTATCTGTGTGGCCCGCCGAGCATGATGCAGTCGCTCGTGGTGGGACTGCTCGAACTGGGGGTGAGCGATGACCACATTCACTTCGAAGCATTCGGGCCAGCGAGCGTCACGCGACCGACGCGCGAAATCATCGAACCGGTACTGGTGCGGTTCAAGAATGGTGGTGACGAATGCCAATGGACGGGTGAGTTTGGAAGTCTGCTCGAGTTAGCCGAAGCCCACGGCATCGACGTTGAGTTTGGTTGCCGAGCGGGCAACTGCGGCCAATGTGCGGTGCAGGTAGTGGAGGGAGAGGTGGAGACGGCGCGCCAGCCAGGCGTCCATTTGCCTGCTGGCCAGTGTCTGCTCTGCATCAGCACACCGACTTCGCCCGTGGTGTTGGAGGTGTAGCCATGCGCAATCGATTTTCCCCTAGTAGCACGGTTCTCCGAACCGTGAAAACACGGTTCGGAGAACCGTGCTACAAGAATAGTCGCCGTTCGCTCCGCGAACGGGCGTCTGACCGCGGAGCGGTCAGCGACATTAAGCCCTGTCTGCCGGAATCGCGCGTCGCGTCTCAAAAATGCTGGGCTTATTCCGGCCTACTAGTCGTTGTTTGTGTATTGCTTGTTGCCGCGACCAGCGCGGCGCCCGAGTTCAACCCACGCCAGGCCGTTCCGAGGTTGGTGATGAGTTCGGCGACTTGCACCAAGTGCCATCAACCCGAAATGAACGCTTGGATGGCGACCCCCCACTATTCGACGTTCGAGACACTCCATCGCACACCTGAAGCGAAGGCAATCGCCGATCGGCTCGGATTGCGATCGGTGAAACGAAACGATGTGTGCATTTCGTGTCACTACACTCAGCAAATGGTCGACGACCGGCCACGAATCATCGAAGGCGTAAGCTGCGAAAGTTGCCACGGCGGCGCTCGCGATTGGCTCGAACTGCACGCCGACTACGGTGGACCCGGTATTGACGCCACCACCGAGTCGCCCGCCCATCGCCAGCAGCGACGCGACGCGAGTATCGCGGCCGGCATGAACAATCCCAGCAACCTCTATCTGGTCGCGCGCCAATGCCTGAGTTGTCACACAGTGCCGAACGAAGAACTCGTCAACAAAGGGGGCCACAAAGCGGGGAGCCTCGATTTTGAGCTGGTCGCGTGGTCACAAGGCATGGTGCGGCACAACTTTCTGCGCGGCGGAGGCGCGAATGTTCCCAGCGACCCCGCGCGACTGCGTGTGATGTATGTGGTCGGTTTGCTGGCTGATCTCGAAGCGAGCTTGCGCGCTGTGGCTGTCGCGACTACCCCCGATACGTTTGGCACAACGAGCGCGACGCGGGCCGCGAATATCAAGCAGAGGCTTTGGCAAATCCAGCGCGCGATCGACCACCCGCTGCTCGCCAAAGCACTCGCACCACTCGCGACGATCGAGTTACGAATTGACAATCGCGCAGCAATCGTCGCCGCGGCTGACATCGTGGGAGAGAGTGCAAACGAGTTCGCAACCACAGTGACGGGCGACAACCTCGAAGCAATCGACTCGCTGCTACCTACCACAAATCAATATCGCACCATGAGCCGTCGGCGCTAGCCGCGGGTGAGTAAGTGAGTAAGTGAGTAAGTGAGTAAGTGAGTAAGTGAGTAAGTGAGTAAGTGAGTAAGTGAGTAAGTGAGTAAGTGAGTAAGTGAGTAAGTGAGTAAGTGAGTAAGTGAGTAAGTGAGTAAGTG
>JBGSRO010000038.1:0-2592 GCA_041737535.1 Pirellulales bacterium
GGCGTCGCACTGTTCTGTCATGGCAACGCTGGGAATATTGTGAGCCGAGGTGAAAGCCTGCTCCTTCTCAACGAGCGACACCGACTGGCGGTGATGACATTCGACTATCGTGGCTATGGCAAGAGCGAGGGCAAGCCGACCGAAACTGGCATACTTGCCGACGCGCGGGCCGCCCGAAAATGGCTTGCCGATCGAAAGGCAATTCGCGAACAAGACATCATCTTGATGGGACGATCGCTTGGCGGAGGCGTGGCGGTTGATTTGGCCGCCGACGACGGCGCGCGAGGGCTTGTTCTCGCCAGCACATTCACATCGTTGCCGGCGGTAGCAAACGATCACATCCGACTGTTGCCCGCATCACTATTGATGACACAGCGATTCGACTCGCTGAGCAAAATCAAGAACTACAACGGACCGCTGTTACAATCACACGGCGACGCCGACGCCCTGATTCCAATTGAACAGGCCCGAGAGCTATTCGACGCTGCGCCGGGCCCGAAGCGATTCGTCGTGATTCCAGGTGGCGAGCATAACTCGCCACAAACCGAAGAGTACCGCTTGGCACTCGACGAATTCTTAAAGAGCCTGTGACGCTCAACTATCAAATGAAGTGGCCATTTTTTATTGTCGAAAAGGACACGCTCATTCGCTACATTGGTGAGTTGTAAACACTAACTCGACTATCGAGACAGTCGCGAGATCAGCCTCGTGACTGGAATTTTGAGCGCCGACAATTGACGTCAATGAACTTAAAATCGGCGAGTTTTGCACCTGAGTTGCACGTTTTCACCTGCGATTCAAGGGATTTGGCGAGATCGCGGGGTGCAAAAGTCACATCTTTTTGCACCTCGATTGCGTTTTTCAAGAATGCGACAAAAATCGCTGCCGGTTCCGATCGTAACGATTGATTCGATTCGGTCTTACGCCCAATTGCCACAGGGTGTCGGCCAAACGTTGGCGATGTCTACCTGTGAGCTACCGTTGCAATGTTACCGATCAATCCGCGCTCTGTCTGAGGTGCTTTGTGATCAAGTCCAAATCCACGAATAATCGCAAAAAGAAATTCGTCGACCCCGAAGTGCAAGGGGCGCTGACGCGGCGGTTATTGCTGCATTGGCTCGCCTTCGCCGGCGTGGCGGCCGTGATTACGCTGGGAATGCACTGGTTGAACGATCCATTCATTCCATTCAGCGAGGTGCTCGCCGGTGCTTGGTGGACTTACGGTCCGGTGTTCCTTGTGCTCGGCTGCATGTTGCCTCTGTTCGTCGTCGACAGCATGAAGCTCAGCAATCGCTTTGCTGGGCCGTTGGTGCGGTTTCGCAAAGCGATCAGCGACCTCGCCGAAGGCCAAGCTCCCGAAGCGATTGAATTTCGCAACAGCGATTTTTGGCGCGAAATGGCGGGCGATTTAAACCGTGTCGCCGCGCGACTCGACGCCGTCAAGCGCGAGGATTCTGGACATGAGAACACAGAAGCCGAATGTAGCCACCATCGCCAGACGGTAGACCTGCAGAACGCATAACGAGCTCAGGGCAATCGGCCACGACAGGGGGCACTGGCGATGAGGCTCTCGACGGCTGGCGACGGCGGCTCCATTTCTCTCAAACAACTAAACCACATGTTTCGATCACACAGAACTACTCGAAGACCCGTAAAACGGCGAGGCATTGCGGCTGCTGAGTTGGCCGTTTGCTTGCCAGTGATGGTGCTGTTGACGCTGGCGATGATTGAAACCTGCACCATGATATTTTTGAAACAGTCGCTTTCAGTGGCCGCCTATGAAGGCGCGCATGCCGCGATTGCTCCTGGTACGACGACAGCCGAAGCTCGCGATGTGGCGAACTCGATTCTCAGCGACCGTCGCGTGAACGCGGCAACGGTTGAGTTTGTGCCAAATCGACTCGAGTCGGTCCGCGAAGGCGAGTTTTTTGAAGTGCGCGTCTCGGCTCCGACAGATCGCAACGCGGTGCTTCCCGGACGATTCTTTCGTGGACGCACGCTTACATCGTCTGCCAAATTTGTGATGGAGCTTCCTCGATGATTCGCCACCGAGCAAAACGAGATGGTGCGATCTTGATATTGGCTGCATTTATGCTGCCGGTGTTTGTGTTCATGGCCGCGATGGCGGTCGATGTCGCCTGGATGCAGTTGGTTCGCACCGAACTACGCACAGCAACCGATGCCGCTTCGCGTGCCGGGGCAAAAGAACTGTCGTCGGCTCAAGATGTGCCGGCCGCTCGCGCGGCAGCCATTAACGCCGCGCTACAAAACCAAGTTGCCGGTGCCGGGCTCCGCATCGCAGATGGCGACGTTCAGTTTGGATCGAGCACACAGGCCACGCCCAACGGCGAGTTTGCATTCGTTCAAGGAGCCAACCCGATCAATGGTGTTCGCGTCAACGGGCGGCGGACCGATGCGTCGCTCGCTGGCGCTGTGCCTTTGTTTTTCGGCCGTGTGTTTGGTGTCTCTCGATTTGAGCCCGAGCAAACGGCGGTAAGCACAGTGCTCGACCGCGATATCTGTCTTGTGCTCGACCGCTCGGGATCGATGGCCGGCAGCAAGATAGTTGCTCTCAAGGCCGCTGTCGTCGAT
>JBGSRO010000081.1:0-4863 GCA_041737535.1 Pirellulales bacterium
CGAAAAATGTCTGACCGATAACGAAACCGAACTTTACTCTGCCTTGAAGCGGCGGCACTGAGATGTACCCGCGTTATTTAGCGATCTCCTACTCGAATCAGTTTTGGCAGCAGCATTTCGCCTGGGCCTACGCCGATCGCAGGCCTTACAGCGCGACAGCCGTCGCGACCAACTCTAGGTCAGCAGGTCGCGGACCACGTGGCCATGGACGTCGGTGAGTCGGAACTGACGCCCCTGATAGCGGTATGTGAGTCGCGTGTGGTCGATGCCGCAAAGGTGCAGCAGCGTCGCCTGCATGTCGTGCACGTGGACCGGGTTTTCGGTGATGTTCCAGCCAAACTCGTCGGTCTCGCCGTACACGAATCCCGGCTTTACTCCACCACCAGCCAGCCACCAACTAAACGCCTTGCCAAAGTGGTCGCGACCTGTTGGGCGGGCGGGGTCGCCTTGCCCGAACGGCGTGCGCCCGAACTCGCCTCCCCACACCACAAGCGTATCGTCGAGCAAGCCGCGCTCTTTCAGATCGAGCACGAGCGCGGCCGACGGTGCCTGAGTATCGATGCATTGCTGCTCGAGCTGACTAAACAAATTTCTGTGCTGATCCCAGCCGGCGTGCATCAACTGCACAAATCGGGTCCCCCGTTCCAGCAGTCGACGGGCGATGAGACAGTTGTTGGCGAATGTTCCCTTGGTGTGTACATCGGGTCCGTATCGGCGAAGTGTGGTCGTTGTTTCGTCGGAAAAGTCGACCAGATCGGGCACGCTTGCTTGCATCCGAAAGGCCATTTCGTACTGCGTTATGCGCGTATCGATTTCGGGATCGCCGTAGTCGGCCAAATGAGCTTCGTTCATCTTGGCAATGTCATCGAGCAACGATCGCCGCGCGTGCTGGCTCACACCAGGTGGATTCGCAAGGTAAGGAACCGGGTCGCCCGTGTTGCGAAACCTGACTCCCTGCAAACGACTGGGTAGAAACCCACTTCCCCAATAATAATCGAAAAACAGTTGGCCGCATGTCTTGTCCTTATCACTTGAAGTCATCACCACGAACGTCGGCAATTCGTCGGACTCGCTGCCGAGACCGTAGGCGAACCACGCCCCCATACTCGGCCGACCAGGCACCTGCGAACCAGTCAGAAAAAACGTCACGCCGGGAGCATGATTTACCGCTTCGGTATGCAAGCTCCGCACCAGACAAATGTCGTCGGCCAGTGCCCCCACGTCGGGCAGCAAGGTGCTCATCCGCATGCCGCATTGTCCAAATTCGCGATGCGGTTTGATGGCAGGAACACAGGGCCATTTGCCATATCCCGACGACATGGTGCTGAGTCGCGTATTGCCGCGGACCGAATCCGGGATATTCTGCATGGCCATCTGCCGCAGCATCGGTTTGTCGTCGAACAAATCGATATGCGACGGCCCCCCGCCCTGCCAAAGCACCACCACTCGTTTGGCGCGGGGACGATGATGAGGCAGTCCAGTCAGCGCGCTCTGCGTGGCTGGTGCGGCGGCTGTGTCGCTCTGCAGCAGGCTTGCAAGTGCCACTGCGCCGACTCCGCTTGCTGCGTGGCCAAACAGTTGGCGACGATTAATGTGGTCGGTATTTGTTTTGAGTGCGTCGTGCATCGCCGTGCCCCGTTTGCTGACCTGGAAAACCGCTATTCGCGGGTCATCGCTTCGTCGAGATTAAGAATGCCCAAACAGACGATCGTCATCGCGGCATGTTCGACGGGATCGAGCGACTCATCTCGCGGATGTGCCCCCACTCCGAGCAACTTCAGCGCCCCCTCGTGGTCTTGGCGATAAATGCCTAACTGGGTGTCGTGCATTTGGCGCAGTTGAATCATATCGTCGGTCGTCGGCGATCGCGTCACCACTCGGCGAAACGCCGCGCCGATTCGATCGTCGAGCGACGACCCTTCGCGCAACACGGCTGCTGCCATGGTGCGCGATGCTTCGATCCAAGTAAGATCGTTGAGCGTTGTGAGCGCATGGAGCGGAGTGTTGTTTTGGGGGCTTCGCACGCGGCATGTCTGGCGATCGGAGGCGTCGAACATGTTGGCTGGCGAAACGGTCCTTCGCCAGAACGTATACAGACTGCGACGATATAAATCGGGGCCACTACTGGTGGGGTATGTGAAGTCGCGTTCTTTGGTGATTGCGAGCGATTCCCAAATTTGGCCTGGCTGATAGGGATAGACCGGCGCGCCGCCCACGGTGTCGTTCAGCAGGCCCGACGAGGCGAGCGCCCAATCGCGGAGCACCATCGACGGCATGCGAAATCGGCTCGCGCGCGCATACAGTCGATTTTCCCGATCACGCTCCAGCAGTCGGGGCGTTAGGCGACTCTGCTGGCGATAGGTCGCGCTCGTGACGATCGTTCGCACCATATGCTTGGTGCTCCAGCCCTGCTCGCGAAACTCCACGGCCAGCCAATCGAGCAAATTCTTGTGAATCGGATACTCGCTTTGCACCCCAAAATCTTCGGCCGTCTTCACGATGCCCTGGCCAAAAAAGTGCTGCCAAATTCGATTCACCTGCACCCGCGCCGTGAGCGGGTGCTCGGGGGCCACGAGCCACTGCGCAAGACCAAGTCGATTCGCCGGAGCCCCCTCGGGCAGCGGCGGCAAAAACTCGGGGGTCGAAAAGGTCACCGCATCAAGCGGGCTCAGGTAAGCGCCTCGATCGAGCACGTGCGTCGTACGAGGTTTGGCGTCGCTCATCACCATCACGCGAGGTATCATATCGGCTCGATAGTCGGCCAGTTGTTTGCGCAACGCATCGAGCGCCGTCTGTTCGGGCATTCCCTTAACGAGGCCGCTGCGGACCTTGTCGTCGAAATACTTCTGTAGCTGCTGGTTGACCGCTCGTTTCTCTTCGTCTGTAAGCTGATCGCTCGATTTTGCGAGCAACGCTGCCAGTCCTTCGGGCAACCCGGCTGCGTCGGCCGCGTTGCCATCGGCCCGCAGCCCCGTCTCCCAAGCCAGGCGAGCGACTTCGATGAGTCGAATAACCGCTTTTTCGCTGGCGTCAATCTTCTGCTCGAGATCGGCGATCTGCCGCTTGTTTTCGTCGGTCGGCAACTCCAGCACCGGATTTCCCACGCGGATCCGCGGCGAATAGAACTGAGGAGTACCGCTCTCGGGAACGCGATTAAACGCATCCATCAAGCGATAGTAGTCGACCTGCGTAATCGGATCGTATTTGTGATCGTGGCACTGGGCACATGCCATCGTCAGCCCCAACCAGGTTGTGGCGGTCGTCTCCATCCGATCGAATAGCACGTTAAAACGCTGTTCCTCGGCAATCGCCCCCCCTTCGCCATTGAGCATGTGATTGCGATTGAATCCCGAGGCGATCAGTTGATCGTGGCTCGGATTGGGGAGCAAATCCCCCGCGAGTTGCCAAATCGTGAACTCATCGAACGGCATGTCGGCATTGAGTGCCCGTACAACCCAGTCGCGCCAAATCCATTGCCACGTATCGCCGTCCTGTTGAAAACCATTGCTGTCGGCATAGCGGGCCGCATCGAGCCAAGGCAACGCAAGTCGTTCACCAAAGTGCCGATTGGCGAGCAACCGATCGACCAATTTCTCGTAAGCTTGCGGATCGGAATCGCTCACAAACGCATCGACCTCCTCAAGACTCGGCGGCAGCCCGACTAAATCGGCATACAACCGGCGAATGAGTGTCGTGCGTTCGGCTTCGGGCGAGGGCCCAAGTCCTTCCGCTTCGAGTTTTGCTAACACAAAGTGGTCAATCGCCCCCCGCGGCCAGGCGTTGTTCTTGACAGATGGTAAGTCAGGCCGCTGGGGTACAACAAACGCCCAGTGGTCTTCGAATTTCGCACCGGCGGCAATCCAGCGCTCGATGAGTTTTTTCTGCTCGACCGACAATCGCCGATTCGAATCGGGCGGCGGCATCAGCAAGTCGGGGTCTTCGCTCATGATGCGCGCCACAATGCGACTGGCGGCCACATCGCCCGGTACAATCGCCCCGCTTGCCACGGCCATCTCCGCCACATCGAGCCGCAAATCGGCTTGCCGCTGGTTGGCATCCTGGCCATGGCAATACAAACAATTCTCGGCGAGCAGAGGGCGAATATCGCGATTGAATTCGATCTTGTCCCCGCGCGAAGCTCCGCCCCCGATCAGCAAAGCAACCGCGAAACTGCAAACATAGCGTGACATGGCACTGCGGCACGGGAGTTGGAATCGTGCGAAATTAAGACTGCATTATAACAGATCGCCGCCGGATGGTTGACATGGACCCCATCCACTGGCCCACCGGAGCCGCCCCCCGACATCGCTGTAAAAACTGGGTAAGGATCGCCCGCGAATGAACTTCCCGATTTTGCAAACTGCCCCGACATTTTCTACGAGTCGTTGCTTAATTAACCGCCACGACGCAACGAGCGCCAAGTACACGGCGGAATTGGCGCGACCGCTCTCGATCAGCGCCAGCAGCGAACTGCCAAGTCGATTGAACTTCGCGCGCGTACGTAGCTCGAAAACTCAATAGATGGCTGGTTTGCCATTGAAAACAGTATTGGTAATGTTGAGTTTCTGACGAAAGGGTGTCAACTTTGGTGAGCTTTTTCGCTGTGCTCGTGGCGCTCGCCGCGTCGTGGCGGTTTTTCCTTAGCTCCCCGATTTTCAAACGGCGCCCGGTCGTTTGTGAAAAATATCGCAATCGAAGTAAGGAAGTTGTTGGCCAGCCATCCCTTAGTTCGAGTTTTGCACTTTTATTGTTAGCAATCGCTCTTGGGAAAAAGGGCGAGCCTCCGCCAAGATGCTTGGGTATCTAACATCCACGCACCGCGACAAGGAGGCTCGCTATGGAACTTGTACCCGGATTTATGGT
>JBGSRO010000011.1:0-3465 GCA_041737535.1 Pirellulales bacterium
GTCGTGAAGGTGGCGATGCCGCGTACACTCGCGCAGCCTGCCGATGTCGTGTCGGAGCAGCCCGAGGCCGTAGCCGGCGACGCCACAGTCGGCGATGAGCGAGGCGGCCCCCCCCGCCTCGAAGACGGCATGATCGCGGGCTGCGCGATGGAGGCTCCGCTCGTTGACCGCGACGCCATCGGCCGACAGCTTGGCGGAAATTTCGAATAGCACGCGGATAGGCTCATCCGTAAAGTCTTGGGGCTTGAGTGAATTGATCGCTTCCCGGGCGGCCTCGGCGTCGCCGATGATCGCGCCGATAACGGCAGCCTCGGCGGTCGGGTCGCTGGCGACGGTCGTCTCGGGCGACCGTGAACTAGCCCGCTTTCGCGTTTGTGTTATCATTACGTTGTTCCTGTTTGAGAGACCCGCGACGTTTTGCTGGCCGCAGTCGCGGGTCTTTTTTTTGTTAGGTAGGGAGCGACGCGAGCTGCTCTACGTAGCGGATCGCATCGGCCCCGCGGACAAACACGCGCTTCCCGACTTTCAGTCGGGGCAATTGCACCCCCGCCTGCCGCGCGAAATGAATCCGAGTCTGGCTGATGCCGCTCGTGCGAATGAACCCGGACAGGGTGTAGAGCCGGTCGGGGTCGATGTAACTGGTTTCCTGGGCGGTCGCTGCTGGTCGGGCCATGTTGTTTGGCTCCCCCGCGTTAATTTGAATGAAGTACCATTGCCACGACCCACAATTGAGCGAGCAAAACTGACACGCGAGACCGCGCGCAAAAAAAATCCCCGAAACGTCGAAACGCTCGGGGAAATGCGGTCAGAAATTTTTGGCGAATGCGGGACCGGGGGGGCCTAACGTGTTAGGCGTGTTAGGTTTTCAGAACGGGCCGATAGCGCAGCTTGGCCTCAAGTTGATACTTACCATGGCGCCACCGATTGGAAATCATGTGCACGTTCGCCGCTGACGTGTGCGTCGCGACCGTGATCGCGTCAACTTCCGCCCCCTTGGCCAGCAGCTCGATGATTTTGATCGTCGCGGGCTTCGGCTTGATTAGCTTGGTCGTCCGATCCGGCGGCGGATCGGCGGCCCGCTCCACCGCCACGAATTCCAGCAGCTCGTCGACGGCCTCGTAGTACGCTTCCCCCGCGACTTCGTCGATCTCTTCAGCTCGCGAGACTCGCAGCAGTTGCCGCCACCATCGCCAGGGACGGATCGGCAGCTTGTTGCCCGAGTAGTGGAACTGCAACGCCACGACCGCAGCGTGAACCGGGTGCCCGGCTACAATGGGCTCGACAGCGTCGGTCAGGCTCCCGTCGCTCTGTTCACGCTCGGCAGACAGCTCGATCAGCTCGCTTCGCAGCCGGTCGAGACACTCGTTTTTACCTATTTTTCTAGGGGATTCGCGGTCCATCGCAGCCTGCCCGGGTGTTACCTTGGGTGTTACCTCGCCGACCGCCACAATCAGGGCGGTAGTGCCGAATTTTGCCGGTCGACGTGACGCTGCCTCCCATTCGCCGCTTTCGACGCTCAACTACCGCTCGGATTTAATCCGAAGGCAGCAGGTTGCCCAACTTAACATCGGCCCGAATGGCGACGAGGTCGTCGCGCCATCGCCGACCCGATTGGGCGGCAATGGCAACGAAAACCTGTTACCTGGAATGTTACCTAAACGTCGTTTGGGGGCTTCGTTTGTCGACCTCATAATAGCGTTTTTTCCCGAGAAATAAAGCCATCGAAGGTAAAACGAAGCCCAAAATTGCGACTACGAATCCGAAGGTTGGAGGTTCGAATCCTCCGGGGTGTAGTTCATAAGACTCTGCTCGAGAAGGGCTTATGTCGCTTATGAGCTCGCTTAGCCGTCAATCTGCCGAGGTTTTTTGCGGGTTTAGTGCTTGGCTGCCTCGCCAGTGATTCGTTCCATCTGAAAATTCGGGAACGAAGTTGTGAGCGGAATGGCGCGAGCCACCGGCGCTTTAGCGCAATCAGCAGCTAGCGCCGTGCCGCTCAAGCCGAAAGTCAAAGTGGAGCAAAGCACTAGGCTGGCAGTTCGTCAACAATTTCATAGGTTGGTCTGAATTGAACGCCCGCCTCCTCTTTGAGGTACTGCTTTAATTTGATCTCCTTGCCGGGCGGTGCCTCAAATCCGTCTTCGCGGCAAAGTTTGAAGACAATATTTTGGCCTTTGCCGTCGATCACGCCGTGGTAGAACTGCCCCTTGCCTTCCTCGCGGGCCTGTTTCTTGTACTTTTCAAGCGAGCCCTTCTTGTATATCACAAGGCTGACTACTTTTTCTCCTTTGAGCATCATGGCGAATTTCCGCGGTTTGCCTTTCTTGACCTCATCGAGAAACTTTGCCGAGTCGCTGTCAAACGCCATGAGAACCCCGACTAATTGAACTAAGTATACTAGCGCTCTGCGAACCAACTCTATCGAGATTCTAAGGTGTCGGAAATTCTGCTGTCCATCGCTGGAACCGACGCCTGCTCGGCGAATAGCGGGATTGCTAACACGGATCGATTGGTCAAATTGCTCGCGAGTATTCGAGCCCCGAATTTCTCCATCAAAGTGGCTCAGGTAGCTCAGGACCTTCGCACAACGGCCAACGTTGCTGGCCCTGCGATCGGTTTGCGGCAGTACGCTAGCGAGCACGGGCTGCGTGAAACTAGGCGCATTGCTGTGCAAATTGGGCGGTCTGTTCGTTTTTTGGAAATTTTGTCGCAACGGCGATTTTTTAATACCAAAACCGAAAATAACTAGACTCCTATTGTGCTGAGCGAGAAAGGCGGCTCAAAATCAAGGCGTAGGTCAGATGAGTGACGAATCGGGGCGCGAAGCATTCGCTCGAGTCTTCGCAAAGAACGACCGCTGGCTGTTCGCCTATCTGGTGGCATTACTGGGCAACCCGTCGGATGCCGAGGAGGTGTTTCAGGAGGTTTGCGTTGTCCTTTGGCGCGAGTACGAAAAGTTTGACTTATCGACAGAATTTCGCCACTGGGCGAGTGTCGTAGCGCGAAATCGAGTCATGCGATTTCGCACGGTGCGGAACCGCCAAGCGCGGCAACTTTCGGATGTGGCGGTTGAGCTACTCGCCGAAGAAGCGATCGATCAATCGAACCTGCTCGATGATCGTAGGCGGGCCTTGCACAAGTGCCTCGAGTCTTTGTCGGAGTCAGACCGCAACTTGATCTCTGCGTGCTACAGCGATTTGCATCGTTCTTTCCAACGCGCCTCCGAACAATTGGGGCGACCCATCAACACCGTTTACAAAGCATTGCAGCGTGTCAGGCGAGCCCTGCGAACATGTATCGACCGCCGTGTTGCCGCCGAAAACTGACCGTAACCGTTCACGGTTCGATTAGGGATCTCAGGCAGCGGCGGGAGCGGCTTGCTGCTTGTTTGGCAGGAGCGACGGAGCCAGTTGGCCGGCGAATTGGGCCTCCACGGCGGCAGTCAGATAGTGATAGGCGCTGCGATTT